>NZ_JBWKMB010000014.1:0-143630 GCF_056431025.1 Nitratireductor lacus
TGATGACGCCTGTTCCTGACAGGCAAAAACCAGAAACCGCACACACTTGAACAAAACCCCGCCGAAAATCGACGGGGTTTGTCAGTGGTCTGAGGGCAGGATCCCCTGCCCTTTCAACGCGTCAATCCTGGCACGGCAATCAGGCGCGTGCTGGTTCGTCACTCACCCTTCCGGTCCATGCCGTACGGTCGATATCGAGATCCGGGAATTTTTCCGGATCAAGCACCGGTCGCTCGACACCCGCCCTCAACTGCTCCCTGAAGTCTTTCAATATCCGCAGGCATGTGGGCAGGAGCATCATGATGGCGATGAGATTGACCAGCGCCAGAATGCCCATCATCGGATCGGAGAAGAAGAACACCGCGGTGGCACCGGGCGCCACGGCGCCAAGAAAGACGATCCCCATCACAATCGCACGCAGGGCGTTGATGGCCAGCGGGTGTTCGCTGATCACCGTCAGCGCGTTCTCGCCCAGATAGTAGTTGTAGATGATCGAGCTGAAGGCGAAGAGAAGAAGGATGAAGGTCAGGAAATACTGGGTCCACTCACCCAGATGAGAGACCAGCGACTGCTGGGTCAGAACGACGCCGTCGATGGCTTCGGCGCCTGGCGTGTAGACATCCCCCAATAAGATCACGAACGCCGTGCAGCTGCAGATCACGATCGTGTCGATGAAAACCGAGAAGGACTGGGTGATGCCCTGGCTGATCGGGTGGCGGACATCGGCCGTGGCCGCCACATTGGGAGCCGAGCCGAGACCGGCCTCATTGGAGAAGAGACCGCGGCGCAGGCCCTGTGCGAGTGCAGCCCCCATGCCGCCGCCAACCGCCTGTTCGAGACCGAACGCATTCATGACGATGGAATAGAGAACACCGGGAAGTTCGGTGATGTTGATGAGAATGACGATGATCGCCATCAGAAGATAGGCGACCGCCATGACGGGAACCACAATGTCCGCTGCCTTGGCGATACGGCGGATACCGCCGAAGACGATGAAACCGGCGATGACGGTCAGCAGGAGGCCAGACCACATGCGGTCGATGCCGAGGCTTTCCTGCGCCGCGCCGGCGACCGTGTTGCCCTGAAAGGCGTTGAAGCCGATGGCGAACGCCGCGATCAGGCAGATCGCATAAAGCACGGCGAGCCATTTGTATTCGGCCCCCAGACCATGAATGATCGACCGGGCCGGGCCGCCGCGAAATGTGCCGTCCGGTTCGCGCCGCTTGTAGAGCTGCGCCAGCGAACATTCCACCAGGCTTGTCGCCATGCCCACCAGGGCAATCGCCCACATCCAGAACACCGCGCCTGGCCCACCGAGCGTGATGGCCACCGCGACGCCAGCTATATTGCCGCCGCCGACCCGCCCGCCAACGGAAACGAGGAGAGCCGCACGCGCGGAGATCGCATTGGGGTCTCCGCTTTGATTTTTGGAAGAGAGGACGCGGAACATGCGCCTGAAAAACTGGAGCTGAACGAAACCGGTCAGCGCGGTGATGAAAATGCCCAGGACGACAAGGATGGGGATCAGCGACCATCCCCAGGTTAAGTCTCCGATAACGCCAAATAAGTTCTCGATGAAAGTCACTGTCGCACCCTCGCTTTTCGCAAATGGACCTTTGTCCCCACTGCTGATGTGCGACAGAATAACCCACAATCAAAAGCGGCACACCAGAAGAAATACACCCTCCAAAGCCAACTGGTTTGGAAGCGTTTTCCGTGGGAAGAACCCGTATTGCATCGCACTGGGAATGCCTGCAGCGCAAGGAGTGCCGGCCGCTTAACGCTTTCGTAACGCTCATGGGCGGCAGGCCGGGCTACCTCGATTAGCCTACTCGTCCCAACGGCCAGGTTGTGTTATTTCACCAGCACAATTCATCTTGAAAATCGACCCGAACAAAAATGACGTTCCCTGGGGGGAAAGCATGTCGCTCGCATTTAAGACCTGCGCGCCGGTCGACGTTGTCGCCGAGGCGCGGACCTGCCGAGACGCCATAGAGCCGGCACTGAAACGCATTGTAGCGTCCGCCCGGGAGCGCGGCTGGAGCCACCAGCAGGTTCATCTGGCGCTCATGGAAATCGCAATCGCCTCGATAAAGACCGAGCAGCTCGACATGGTCACACTTGCCCGCATGCGGCGCACCGCCTGGCGCGCCACCGCCCCCGCTGCCGACTGACCGGACCTTCGTTTCGCTTCACCGGGACAGCACAGTCGAGGCACCGCACGCCGGCATTTGGGCCGGCGCGTCAATCCGTGTATGTCTGTGCGGCAGATGACGATCCCGAAAAGCATGCTCCTGCCGCAAAAACGACCCTGCAGCGTCGATTGCCCGGTGGCGCAGGATGCCCGAAAGCCGCGATCCTCACGCTTGGCGAAAGACATGTAGAAGAACAGGGCCAGATGCTCGACCAACCAGAGAAAACACCTTTGCAGCAGCGCAAACGGGAAGTGCAGACGCCGGTGCGCTTCGACGCCGGACGGAATGCACGCGCCAAGATCGGCTTCGTCCTCCTGCCGAACGACCAACTGGTGGAAGAGGACATGGTGCGCATGGCCCCGCCCGGGGTTGGCGTCTATTTCTCCAGAGCCCGCATGCCGCATGAAATTTCCACCGCCACGCTTGCCCAACTCACCGGGAGCCTTGCCGAAACCGCCGGGCGCATTCTGCCCGACGACAGCCTCGACGTGGTCTGCCTCGCCTGCACCTCTGGAACCGTGGCTGTCGGCGAGATTCGGGTCTGCGATGAACTGAACAGGGGCGCGCCGAACGCCCGCGCCACCTCGCTCATGGGCAGCGTGACCAGGGCACTGGAGGCGCTGCAGGTGCGTCGCATCGCCGTCGGCACGCCCTACGCACACGAATTGACCGACACTGTGGTGGGCTATCTGCAGGATGAAGCCGGTTTCGAAATCACCGCCTATGCGGGGCTTGGTCTTGATTACGACCGCGACATGGTGCGGGTCACGCCCGACTATCTGCTCGAATTCGCCGCCAGTCTCGATACGCCGGAGGCGGAGGCCCTCTTGATAAGCTGCAGCGCATTGCGGTCACTTGAGATCGTCGAGGCGCTCGAAGAGAAGATCGGCAAACCGGTCGTCGTGAGCAATCAGGCAATGATGTGGAACTGCCTGCGGCTGGCCGGCATCGAGGATCCGCTCCCAGGCTATGGCGCGCTTTTTCGCCATTTCTGACCGCCGGCTGCGGCGGCCACCACCTGGAATTCTTAAGACCGGGAAGAAATCGTGATGCAGCGTTTTTCGGATCGGGGGATTACCCTGCAGACGAAATGCAGCGCGAAGCGATTGACATGCTCCTGGAGTTCCTGAACGCACTGGCCCTCATGATTTCCTTCGTGGTGCTTTCAACCGCGACGGTGGAGTTCCTGTCACGCGTGGTCAGCCACACCTATCTCCGCAGACAGCCCCGCCTGCCCGTCACGCGGTGTGAACTGACTGGTGGTGTGAACTGACTGGCCGCATTTTCCGCTGTCCGGGCTTTTCCATGAACAGATAGAAAATCTTGGGACAAACAAAAAATCTCCCCCGACGCAAGTCGAAGAAGATTCCTTGTTCACTCAATCGATGAACGAGAGTGAAGCGCCCCACCCCATTACCCCCAACGGCCGGGACGACTCTCGTTAGCACGCACACAAACTTCGCGAATTAACACAGGTTAAGTTTGTCAGTCATTGCTGGGGATGCCGGGCCGGTTGCCTGCCAGAAAACCGGCCGTCGGTTGTCGGGTTGCATGCCACCGCCGCATCCCGTCACGACAGTTTTCCCAAAACGGTCCCGGATTGCGGACAAGAAGGCTCGGCAGAGAGCGCAGTGAAAGCTCCGGCCACTGGCGGGGTATATTCAGCCGTCCGTATGCTTTGGGACGAGGCGCCGGAACCATAGAATAGCTGCGACACGATGAACGCGGGGCTTTGTCCCGCGGCTTACGTCCGCAGGCGTTTGCGCTGCGTTACGAGGCGATCAACCCCTTGGCCTCCAACGTCACGCGCGTTGCCTCATTGAGATCGTATTGCCCGAGATCGCCCGGCAGGACCCATGCAAAATCCTCGAACTCATCGCTGATGGAGACGCTGCGGTTGGCCGCCCTGCAATCAAAAATGAGATATATCATGTAAATCTGTTCGGACGTCCCGTCCGGGTAGGTCTTTGTCCTCACATCGTCACGGAACGTCCACGGCTGCACTGTCTCAATCGTCAGGCCGGAACCCAGTTCTTCTTCGATCTCTCGAAGCAACCCTTCCGTTATGCTCTCGCCTTGTTCCAGACCACCACCAGAGAGCGCCCATTGCCCCGGAAAGACTCCCCGGTCACCCGGCATCTTGCAGAGAAGGTAAGCACCTTCGTTTTCGATCAATGGGCAAACAATAATTCTTTGACGCATGGTTCTCTCAACCTATCTGACTGCTCAAGGAGATATCCGTTTCTTAAATCGTGGTGATGACCACACAAGCCCCAAAGCAACCATCACTCTATGATGGCAGTCCCAGACCATCTCAAGTTTTTCAATAAAGGATGGAAACGCAGTTTACGGATTACGTGATCGCGGCGATGCCGGGTCGCGCGACCTCCCTGATTGACCGGCGAGCGGGGCGCGGATGAACAAAGCTGATTTCTGGCCGGGAGTGGTAATCTGGTAAGTCAATTTCACTAATTGCGTTCGGATCGATATCCGCCATCGTTTCCTCAAGTCTAAACGGGGCTTGGGCGAGACGGTATGAGAGCATTCGTTCTTCTTGCGCTTCTGTTTCAACTCGCGCTGACAGCGCCGGTTTCCGCTCTGAACCTGGAAGTGTGCAATTCAGGTGAGGAAACGATCTTCATCGCTCATGCGGAGTCTTCCTTCAATTCACCGTACCGCGCCGTCGGCGGATGGACGGAATTGACACCGAACAGATGCTGGAGGCGCGAAGCGCCCAAAATGGACAGAATGTCGGTTCTTGCGGCCTACGTAGATGGGCAGGGACGCCTTGGCGCCGTGCAATTCAATCCAGATTTCCGGGCGGGCGGGCAGTACTCGTTGTCCCGAGGTCCCTACTCATTCTGCGTTCACCCCAAGGACGGGTTTTTCCGTGGACGGGTTCGCACCGCCGGTGCTCGCTGCCCGCAAGAAATGGTTCGCGTCAAGTTTCCCTTCTACATTGCAGGACGAGGTGGGGCAGGACGAGGTGGGGCAGGACAAAGAGAGCCTGGCGCTCTTGCCAGGCTGAAGGTTGCCGTGAAGCGCGGCACGCTCCATGAAGATTACGCCGTCATTCCCTGGGAGCCCGAAGAAGCTCCGCCTGACCCGCAGGAAGAGCGCTACGCGAATTCAGGCAGGATAGACCTGCTGCGCGGCCCGAGCGCACGGCAGATCGAAGCTGCGGAGTATCGGAACCTTCAGCTTCGCATGCAGATCGCGAATGCTCTGATTCTGAAGGATGCAAAGCTGAAGATTCATTCGCTTGACCTGGACAGATGTTTGTCGACCAAGGATGGGCCATTCTATTGCCGATACAAGCTCGACGCCCAGATTGAAGCGTCGAAGAAGATGCGACCGATGGCCCAGCTCCTGAACCTCGGATTTCTGTTCAAAGGCTACTATTGGTCCTCATTCACGGTAAGCCGGGGTCGCTGGGTGATCGTCAAGCAGTATGAAGGCTGCAGGGTCTCGGATGTGGATATCAGGTGCTGGAGCCGCAAATAGCTGCGGCAGAACCCGGTGCGTGGAGTGCCGGGAGCAGGCCAAATCAGCAATTGAAAGCATCAATGTGTCCCACGCATGGGGCCGACGTGGGACATTCTCATGTCCGTGCCGTTGAAAACCATACTCTTTGGGAGAGAGCTTGGTGCGGTCGAGAAGACTCGAACTTCCACGGGTTGCCCCACAGCGACCTCAACGCTGCGCGTCTACCAATTCCGCCACGACCGCACGCAGCTGGAGGCCGGTTCGCACCGGCACCGGGCATGTAGCAAATCGGATTTGGGGAAACAAGCGCCCTTCTTCAAAAAGACGAAAAAAAACACCCACAAAACCACAGAAGCCACACACTGGACCCGCAGCCGGTTTATCTCCATATGTGACGGGCAGTTTCAGTACCTGATGGGATGATGCGATGAGCGAACGCGGCCAGATCGACACGGAATTCCTGCCGCGCATGGCGGGCCCAACCGTCGAATGGCGAATCGAACCGGGGCTTACCGATTACGAGAAAGCCGTCGCCTTCATGGAAGGGCGTGCCGGCCTCATTCGCGAAGGAAAAGCCGCCGAGATGGTGTGGCTGGTGGAACACCCGCCGCTCTACACCGCCGGCACCAGCGCCAACAGCGCCGACCTGCTCGAAAAAGGCCGCTTCCCGGTCCACAAGACCGGTCGCGGCGGCGAATACACCTATCATGGGCCAGGTCAGCGGGTCGCCTATGTGATGCTCGACCTGAAGACCCGCCGCGAGGATGTGCGCGCCTTCATCGCCGCCCTGGAAGCCTGGATCATCGCCACGCTGGAACGGTTCAACATCAAGGGCGAGCGGCGTGAGGACCGTGTCGGTGTCTGGGTGGCGCGACCGGACAAGCCGCCCCTGCCCGGCGGCCTGCCCGCCGAAGACAAGATTGCCGCCATCGGCATTCGCCTGCGGCGCTGGGTCAGCTTTCACGGCATCTCGATCAATGTCGAACCGGATCTGGCTCATTTCGGCGGCATCGTCCCCTGCGGTATAAGCGGTTACGGTGTCACCAGCCTGGTCGATCTCGGCCTGCCGGTGACGATGGAGGATCTCGACCTGGCGCTCAAGGCGGCTTTTGCGGAGGTGTTTGGCCCTGCGGAAAGCCGTTGACGTCCAGGACGGGTCCGACATGAACAGGCGGGGTGCGATCGGCAAATCGCCGGCAGCCGCGCCATTCAAGGCTTGAGAGCGTTTCGACGGTCCGGTCCCGGATGCGGCGGCGCTCTGACGGAGGAGCGCGCAATGCGATTATCACATGCCTTTGGGGCGTTTGCCCTTGTTTCCCTGACCATGGCTCATGGGGCGTTCGCCCAGCAGGCGACGGACGCCCACGCGCCCGAGATCGCCAGCGGGCTGACGGATAAAACCACGGTTCACGCAAAAGATCAGATGGTCGCGGCGGCCAATCCGCTCGCGGCGGAGGCTGGCCTCGACATCCTGCGCAAGGGCGGAAGTGCGGCCGATGCGCTTGTGGCAGTGCAGACTGTGCTCGGCCTCGTGGAGCCGCAGTCCTCCGGCATCGGCGGCGGGGCATTTCTCGTCTGGTATGACGCGGCAAGCGGCAAGGTGACGACCTTCGACGGACGTGAGACCGCACCCGCCGCGGCCACACCGAACCTCTTCCTCAACGAACAGGGCGAGCCGCTCGCCTTCTTCGACGCCGTGGTCGGCGGACGCTCGGTTGGCGCGCCCGGCGTGGTGCGCCTGATGGAAACCGTCCACAAGCGCGCCGGCAAACTCGAGTGGCAAACACTTCTCCAACCGGCAATCCGGCTTGCCGAGGGCGGCTTCACTGTCTCGCCGCGGCTTCATGCACTGATCGAGGACGACAGGGGACGCCTCGACACGCAACCGGCCACCCGCGCCTATTTTTACGACAGTGACGGCAAGGCGCTGGCGGCCGGCTCGATCCTCAAAAACCCGGACTATGCCGCAACACTGAAACGAATCGCCGAATACGGTGCCGACGGCTTTTACAAAGGGCCGGTCGCAGAGAAAATCGTGGCGGCAGTGAAAGCGCACGAAGGCAATCCGGGTCTTCTGACACTCGACGATCTCGCGGGTTACGAGGTCAAGGAGCGTGACGCCGTGTGCGCACCCTATCGCGGGCTCGAGGTCTGCGGTATGGGGCCACCCTCCTCCGGTGCCCTGACCGTCGGGCAGATTCTCGGCATGGTCTCGACATTCGATCTAGGCAGTCTCGGACCTGACGATCCCGAAAGCTGGCGCATTATCGGCGATGCAACGCGTCTCGCCTTTGCCGACCGTGGCCGCTACATGGCCGACAGCGACTTCGTCAAAATGCCGAAAGGCCTGCTCGACCAGGATTACCTAAAAGCTCGCGCGGCGCTGATCCGCCGACCGACCGCGCTTGGCGCGGACGATGTGACCGCCGGCGACCCGCCATGGGACAAGGCGGAACTGCGCATGGACGGGATGAGCCTCGAACAGCCCTCCACCTCGCATTTCGTGATCGTCGACAGGGATGGCAATATCGCTTCGATGACGACGTCGGTGGAGAGCGCTTTCGGCTCGCGCCAAATGGCGGCGGGTTTCATCCTCAACAACCAGCTCACGGATTTCTCATTTTCGCCCGAGGCCGATGGCGAGGCTGTCGCAAACAGGGTTCAGCCCGGCAAGCGGCCCCGCTCCTCCATGTCGCCAACCATCGTTCTCAAAGATGGAAAACCGCTTCATGCGCTTGGTTCGCCCGGCGGCAGCAACATCATCCCCTATGTGGCAAACACGATCATCGCGCTGACCGACTGGGACATGAACATGCAGCAGGCCATCGACCTGCCGCATCTGACCAACCGCTTTGGCACCTACACGCTGGAAGCCGGCACAAGAGCCGAGGAAATGCAGAACGACCTCGACGCACTCGGCTTCAAGACGTCCATCGGCGATCTCAACTCCGGCCTGCACGGCATCACCATCACCGCGCAGGGGCTGGAAGGCGGTGCGGACCCGCGGCGCGAAGGCGTGGCCGTGGGAGATTAGGTCGCCATGCGGCGCCAACTCGGCCACCGAAAAGGCGCCCCTAACCATTGATGGAGTATCGGGATAACCGGAAACCGGCTTTCCCGCTTCGGTGCAATGTGCCGAGAACGCTTCGCATCTGAAAAAGCACCGGACAGAGAGGCGGGCCTTCCCGCCTCTTTTTCATTCAGACGATGCCGGCAGCCCTGCGCGGCACCGGTAGACGTCAGATTGCGCCGATCACCACGGCGGCCATCATGATGAAGGAGCTGACGGCAACGAGCGAGACGACATCCTGAAAAAGATCGGTCATTTATCCCTCCTGATCACTTTATAACCCCTTTATGTTCTATTTTTGTTCCTTCGTCAAGCATGCCTGACGCGCCCGATGCCGCTCGGGCCGGTCAGGGTTTACGCAGGGTTAATCCAACGGGTTTTCGGCAGCCATGCGGAGGCGGCATGTGCTGCGTGGACAGTGGAGCGGGAGCGGGAATCAGCCTTTCCAGGGAACGACCTTGCCGCCGTCCAGTGTCACGACCCGATCCATTCGCGCGGCCAGCTCATGGTTGTGGGTGGCGATCAGCGCGGCAAGGCCGGACTGGCGCACCAGCGCCTCGAGCGCATCGAACACATAGCCGGCCGTCCTGGGATCAAGATTGCCGGTCGGCTCGTCGGCAAGCAGCACGCGCGGCGCATTGGCAACCGCGCGGGCGATGGCCACGCGCTGCTGCTCGCCGCCGGAAAGTTCGGCCGGCCGGTGGCTCGCACGGTGGCCGACACGCAGATAGTCGAGCAGCTGCCCCGCCCGCTCCTTCGCTTCGACCGGCGCCATGCCGGTGATCATCTGCGGGATCATGATGTTCTCCTCGGCGGAGAACTCGGGCAGAAGATGATGAAACTGATAGACGAAGCCGATCTCGTTGCGGCGGATCGCCGTGCGCGCGTCATCGGAAAGCCGCCCGCAGGCCCGACCGGCGATGGTGACCTCGCCCGCGTCCGGCGCCTCGAGAAGACCGGCGAGGTGAAGCAGCGTCGACTTGCCGGCGCCCGACGGTGCGACGAGCGCCACCATCTCTCCCGGTTTCAGTGAAAACGCTGCATCCTTGAGAATGGTGAGCCTGCCCTCGCCTTCGCGATAGCTGCGCTCGATGCCCTTCAGTTCGAGAATTGGTCCCGCCATCAGTCATACCTCAGCGCATCGACCGGATCGAGCCGGGAGGCTCGCCAGGCAGGAAAGAGCGTTGCCACGAAGGACAGGACCAGCGCCATGATGATAACGGCCACCGTCTCGCCCGCTTCCATCTTGGCCGGCAACTGGCTCAGGAAATAGAGTTCGGGATCGAAGATTGTGGTGCCCGACAGCCAGGAGAAAAACTGGCGGATCGATTCCACATTCCAGCAAATGACGACACCGAGGATCACGCCGGCGACGGTGCCGGCAACGCCGATCGCCGCACCGGTCATCAGAAAGATGCGCATGATGGCGCCGCTTGTCGCCCCCATGGTGCGCAGAATGGCAATGTCGTGCCCCTTGTCCTTCACCAGCATGACCAGACCGGAAATGATGTTGAGCGCGGCAACAAGCACGATCATGGTCAGGATCATGAACATGACGTTGCGCTCCACTTCGAGCGCGGAGAAGAAAGTGCTGTTGCGCTGGCGCCAGTCGGAGAGAAGGATGGGGCGCTGAGCGGCCTCCTCGACCTTCGGCCGCAGCGTGTCCACGGCATCGGGATTGTCGACGAAGAGTTCGATCGACTGCACGAGCCCCTCTGCATTGAAATAGAGCTGCGCTTCCTGGAGCGGCATGTAGATGATGGAGGAATCGTATTCCGACATGCCGATCTCGAAGGTCGCAGAGATCGGATAGGTTTTCACGCGCGGCGTGGTGCCGAAGGGCGTGATGTCGCCCTCGGGGGCGACCAACGTCACGGAATCGCCGACCGTGAGGCCGAGATTCTGCGCCATGCGCGAGCCGACCGCCAGCCCTTCGCCGGCGGCGAAGCCGACCAGCGAGCCGTCCTTGATGTTGTCGGAAACCAGTTCCAGCCGGGACAGGTCATCCGCCCGCACACCGCGCACCACGGCGCCGGTTCCCGCGCCGCTGCGGCCGGAAACGAGAACCTGCCCCTGCACCATCGGCATGGCGAGGCGCACGCCCTCGACGCCCTCGATGCGGCTGGCAACAGCCTCATAATCATCCATCGGCATGTCGATCGGCTGCACGATGAGATGGCCGTTGACGCCCAGGATGCGGGTCAGCAGTTCGGCGCGGAAACCGTTCATCACCGCCATCACCACAATCAGCGTTGCCACACCCAGCATGATACCGATGAAGGAGATCGAGGCGATCACCGAGATCACCGTCTCCTTGCGGCGAGAGCGCAGGTAGCGCCAGGCGATCAGCCGCTCGAAACGGGAGAACGGTCCGGCGCCCAGGGGTTTTCCCGGGGCGCTCTGCGCGGCTTCTCCGCTGGTGGCGGCTTCACTCATGGCTCGACCTCAAAGGCTTTTGCGCAAACAGAAATCGCGGCGCCGCCTCATGCTGCGCCCTGAGCAAGGCGGTTGAGCGCATCCGCAACCGACAGGGAGACCCGTTCGCCGGAGGCCCGGTTCTTGAGCTCGACCTCGCCATTGGCGACACCGCGCGGGCCGACCACCAATTGCCAGGGAAGACCGATAAGGTCCGCAGTGGCGAACTTGCCGCCGGCGCGCTGGTCCGTATCGTCATAGAGCACATCCTTGCCCGCGGCCTGCAGCTTTCCATAAAGCTCTTCGCAGATGCGGTCGCAGGCTTCGTCGCCCACCTTCATGTTGATCAGGCCCACATCGAACGGCGCGACGCTCTCCGGCCAGATGATGCCGTTCTCGTCATGGCTCGCCTCGATGATGGCCGCCAGAAGGCGGCTCGGACCAATACCGTAGGATCCCATGGACACATGATGCTCCTTGCCGTCCGGACCGGTGACGGTCGCGTTCATGGGCTTGGAATACTTGGTCCCGAAGTGGAAAATATGGCCGACTTCGATGCCGCGCGCAGAAACCTTCTCATCGTCGGGTACAGCGTTCCATGCGGCTTCGTCGTGCATCTCGTCGGTCGCCGCATAGGGCGTGGTCCAGGTGGTGACGATGTCGGCGATCTCCGCATCATTGCCGAAGTCGACATCGGCGCCCGGCACCTGCAGTTCTAGGAACTCCTTGCGGCAGAACACCTCGCTCTCGCCGGTGGAGGCGAGAATGATGAATTCGTGGCTCAGATCGCCACCGATGGGGCCGGTGTCGGCGCGCATCGGGATAGCCTGCAGCCCCATGCGGGCAAATGTGCGCAGATAGGCAACGAACATGCGGTTATAGGCGGCCTTCGCGCCCTCGAAGTCGAGATCGAAGGAATAGGCGTCCTTCATCAGGAACTCGCGCGAACGCATCACGCCGAAGCGCGGGCGCACCTCGTCGCGGAACTTCCACTGGATGTGATAGAGATTGAGCGGCAAATCCTTGTAGGACTTCACGTAGGAGCGGAAGATGTCCGTCACCATCTCTTCATTGGTGGGACCGTAGAGCATCCTGCGCTCGTGCCGGTCGGTGATGCGCAGCATCTCCTTACCGTAATCGTCATAGCGCCCGCTCTCCATCCACAGATCGGCAGACTGGATGGTGGGCATCAGGATTTCCTGCGCCCCGGCCCGGTTCTGCTCCTCGCGGATGATCTGGTTCACCTTGTCCAGAACGCGCTTGCCCAGCGGTAGCCAGGAAAAGCTTCCGGCGCCCTGCTGGCGGATCATACCGGCGCGCAGCATCAGGCGATGCGAGACGATTTCGGCCTCACGAGGGGTTTCTTTCAGGATCGGCAGAAAGTAGCGCGACAGTCGCATAAACGCATCCATTGAAGCGGCTCGGACGAGCCTGTTCGGAATCAAAGTGACAAATGGTTCAGGGCCGGTGTCTTAACCATTTCGCAATGAATTGAAAAGCCGAAGCCTTGCACCGCCCTCCGCTCGCCACACAAAAGGACGGCAGCATACGGATTTGATAACAATGCATTTCAAACGCGATTTTCCTCGTGACATTTCGTCTCAACTTGATCTATGGTGCCCTCCCATAACAAGAGGGTGAAGCTGAAAATTCATCCTCACTACGCGGTCAAAGTCTTGGGAGGATGCGGTCCAGGCGCGGTTACACGCAGCCGCCGACGATGATACGGTAAAGGATCGGACGCGTTGAGTTAGCAAGGCCTCTTGGCCTTGCATTTTTTTTGGGCCAAGCCCATTCCCCGATGTCTTAGGAGATGCTTTCGCCGCGCCGAAGCGTTTGCCGCATGACGGCTGCAGATTGCGTCAGTCGAACCTGGGCACGACCCTTGGAATATCGTCGAACGAATAGCCAAGGCCCCGTGTCACAAGGATCAGGAGACCGCAGATCACCAGGGCGATGATCGTGGTGCGGATCAGGGCGCGCAGCATATGCGGCCCGCGCGGCGCGCTTTCGGTAGTGCCAAGCGTCACCTCGCCGTCTTCCTCCTGCGTGCGCAGACCGAACGGCAGCGCGATGAAGAGCACCGTCCACCAGACGATGAAGAAAACGGCCAAAAGAGAAATCCAGCTCATCAGAACCTCAGACCTGTTCGAGTTCCACGAGAGTGCCGGCGAAATCCTTTGGATGAAGGAAGAGCACCGGCTTGCCATGGGCACCGGTCTTCGGCTGTCCGTCTCCGAGGATGCGCGCACCATCCGCCCTCAGCCGGTCGCGCGCGGCAATGATATCGGCCACCTCATAGCATATGTGATGCATGCCACCGTCCGGTTTTTTCGAGAGGAAGCCGGCAATCGGCGATCCCTCGCCAAGCGGCTCCAGTAGCTCGACCTTGGTGTTGTCGAGCTCTACGAAAACCACCGTAACACCATGCTCGGGCAGAGCCTGCGGGGCAGAAACGCGGGCGCCCAGCGTATCGCGGTAAAGGGCAGACGCTTTTTCAAGGTCCGGCACGGCGATCGCCACGTGATTGAGCTTTCCGAGCATCGGCCTGGTTCTCTCCTGCAATGCGGCGGGTTTTCCATCCCGCCCCCTGCTTATTGCGTGACGAATACGGTCACAATGGGCTTTTTGCCCCATGCGGCATTTGCCGCATTGCGCACGGCGCGCCGAACCGATTCCGACACCAGGTCGAGATCCTTGCGGCGGTTGCGCGGTATGCTGCGCAAAGCACCGGATGCTGCGTCCAGCATGATATCCTCGAGAAGCTCTCCCCGCGCATCACGTTCGGCCACACCGATGGCGACGATATCGGGGTCGCCATCGAGATTGAAGCGCTCATCAAGCACAACGTTGAGCACGACATGGCCGGCATAGGAGAGCTTGCGGCGATCGCGGATGCCCATCTCTTCATCGTCGCCGAGAAGCCGGCCATCCTTGAAGAAACGCCCATGCTGCACCTCGCCGATGATCTCGGCCGGTCCGGGAGCAAGGCGCAGCATGTCGCCATTGCGCACCTGCGAGACCTCGGGAATGCCTTCCATGGCGCCGAGCGAGCCTTGAGCGACGAGATGGGCGGCCTCGCCATGCACCGGCACGAGGATCTGCGGACGCACCCAGGAATACATGCGCTTCAATTCGCTGCGGCGGGGGTGGCCGGAGACATGAACCAGCGCGTCGTCATCCTCGATGATCTCGATGCCCATCTCGATCAGTCGGTTCTTGGTTTCCAGAACCGCCTTCTCGTTGCCGGGAATGAGGCGCGAGGAATAGACGACCGTGTCGCCTGCCGTCAGCGCGACATTGCGCATCTCATCACGGGCGAGCTTGGCGAGTGCGGCGCGGCTTTCGCCCTGGCTGCCGGTGCACAGCACCACGACCTTGTCGCGCGGGACGTGCTGGAATTCGTCCTCGTCCAGATACTCCGGCAGGCCGTCGAGATAGCCGAGTTCCGTCGCCACATCGATAACGCGTTTCATGGAACGGCCGAGCACGAGAAGCTGGCGACCGGCATCGCGCGCGGCCTCCGCAATGGAGCGGATGCGCCCGACATTCGAAGAGAAGGTGGTCACGACCACACGGCCCGACGCCGCCTCGATCACTTCCTTCAGCCCTTCGCCCACAGCTTGCTCGGTGGGGGATTCGCCTTCGCGCATCGCATTGGTGGAATCGCAGACGAGCGCCAGAACGCCTTCATCGCCGATCGCGCGGAAGCGCGCCTCGTCGGTCTTGGGCCCGATGGCGGGAGCCGGATCGATCTTCCAGTCGCCCGTATGCACCACCCTGCCGAGCGGGGTCGTGATGGCGAGCGAAACCGGCTCGGGAATGGAGTGCGCGACGGCAACGGCCTCGATGCTGAACGGACCGATCTCGAAGGTTTCGCCGGCCCTGAATATCTTCACCGGCACATCGGGCGCACCGGATTCGGACTGGCGCTTGGCCTCCAGAAGTCCGGCGGCAAAGGGCGTCATCCAGACATCGGCCTTGAGCAGCGGCCAGAGATCGAGCACCGCGCCGTAGTGATCTTCATGGGCGTGGGTGATCACGATGCCGCGCAACCGGTCGACCTCACCGCGAATGAAGCTGATGTCGGGCAGAACCAGATCAACGCCCGGAAGCTCCGGCCCCGGAAAGGTGACGCCGCAATCGACAACGATCCATTCGCGTTTGCCGGCGGGCCCGAAACCATAGAGGCCGAAATTCATGCCGATCTCGCCGACACCGCCAAGCGGACAGAAAACCAGCTCGGCATTCTTCAGGTCGCCGCTCTTGGCCGGCTTTTTTGTGCTGGAACGCGCCATGGGTCCCTTTCTCTTAATCTGCCTGCGCAGAGGCGACCGCGCCGAAATGCACGTCGCCTGCTGCAATTCTCAACAATGAACCGTCCGCCTCGCGGATGACGAAGCGACAGGCCTCGTCGATGGTTTCGAATGTGCCGCGCACCACGCGGCCGTCGACACGGATGGACACAGGCGAGCCGAGCCCTGCCGCTCGCTTGAGCCAGCGGCTACGAATGGCATCAAGCCCGCGCCCGCCATTCCAAAGGCGACTGTTATCGACCCAGGCGTCCGAAAGCGCAAGGAACAGATCGCCCGCATCACCGCCAAACCCCAACGCCCTGAGCGAGGTTGCCGGATAGGGCGTGTTGTCCGGGTGAGAGATGACATTCACGCCAATGCCCACCGCAATGGCGAACCGACCATCGGGCAGGATGGTCGATTCCAGAAGAATGCCGGAAAGCTTCGCCCCGTCGGCCAGAACGTCGTTGGGCCATTTGAGCGCAAAGCGCCCACCGGGCAGGTCGCCGCCATCGGCAGCAACCGCGATGCGCTTTTCCGGCACGACTGCCAGAAGCGCATCAGACAGGGCCAGCCCTGCAACGAAGCCGAGCGTCGCCGCCGTGGCCGGCTCGAAATGACCGACATTCAGGAGCGTTGCTGCAAGATTGCCGGGCGGTGTCGCCCATTCCCGTCCGCGACGCCCTCGCCCGCTCTCCTGTCTGGAGGCGACAACCCAGAGATTGCCCGGATCGCCGGCGCGCGCATGATCGAGCGCCAGCGCATTGGTGGAGCCGACGCTCTCATGGGCTTCCAGCCGATAACCGGCCGTTTCCGCCGACGGCGCCAGACGAAAGGCCATGACCTAGAAGAAGGTCTTTGCGGCGGCCTCGGCAAAGCGCCCGACAGGGCCACCGATCAGAACGTAGAGCAGCACAAAGGCGCCCGACAGGAGCATGACGAAGCGCAGTTCGCCCGCCATGGGCTGGAAGCCGCCCGCCGATTCGTCGAACCACATGATCTTGATGACGCGCAGATAATAGAACGCGCCGACTACGGAGCTCACCACGCCGATGACCGCGAGTGCATAGAGTTTTGCGTCGATGGCCGCGAGGAACACATACCATTTTCCCCAGAAGCCTGCGAGCGGCGGAATGCCGGCCAGCGAGAACATGAGAATGGTCATGATCGTGGCCATCATCGGATTGGTCGACGAGAGGCCGGCGAGATCGTCGATCTGCTCGACATTGCCGTCATTGCGGCGCATGGCCAGGATCACGGCAAACGTGCCGAGCGTCATGGCCAGATAGATGAGCATGTAGATCGCCACGCCCTTCACGCCGGCCTCGGAATTCGCGGCAAGACCGACAAGCGCATAGCCCACATGACCGATGGAGGAATAGGCCATGAGGCGCTTGATGTTGCGCTGGCCGATGGCCGCGAAAGCACCAAGGATCATGGAGGCAATCGCGATGAAGACGATGATCTGCTGCCAGTCGCTGGCAATCGGCTCGAACGCCCCCATGGTGACACGCACCAGAAGCGCCATGGCGGCCATCTTGGGCGCGGCAGCAAAAAAGGCGGTGACCGGCGTCGGCGCGCCTTCATAGACGTCCGGCGTCCACATGTGGAACGGAACTGCCGAAATCTTGAAGGCGAGACCGGCAAGCACGAAGACCAGACCGAACACAAGGCCAAGCTGGCGCTCTGCGCCCGTCAGCGTTGCGGCGATGACGTCGAAGCCGGTGTTGCCCGTGTAGCCGTAGACCAGCGAAATGCCGTAAAGCATCATGCCCGAGGACAGAGCGCCAAGCACGAAGTACTTGAGGCCTGCTTCGGTGGAGCGTGCACTGTCGCGGTTGATGGCGGCAACGACATAGAGTGCAAGCGACTGCAGCTCGATGCCGAGATAGAGCGCGATCATGTCATTGGCCGAGATCATCAGCATCATGCCGAGCGTGGCCAGCATGATGAGAACCGGGAACTCGAACTTGTCGAACTTCTCCGCCTTGGCAAAACCGACAGACATGACAAGCGTCACGACGGAGCCGACCAGCGTCAGGATCTTCATGAAGCGGGCGAACGCATCGCTTACGAACGCGCCGCCGAAGGCGCGGCCATCGGCCGGGAAGATCACCATCAGCGCGATCACGGCGACCAGAAGCGCGACCGCAAGGCCGGTGACGGTGGAATTGGCACGGGGGCCGGAAAAGACACCGACCATCAGGAGCGCCATAGCGCCCACCGCCAGGATCAGCTCCGGCGTTGCAAGGATCAGGCTTATCGTCAGATCAGGCGTCATTCGCTTTCAATCCGTTTACTGCGCGGCAGCGGTTGCCGCTTCCCGTGCCATGTCGGCCGACAGGGAGACATTGTTCACAAGTGCTTCGACCGAAACTGCCGTCGCATCGAGGATCGGTGCCGGGTAGACACCGAAGAAGATGACCAGCGCCACCAGCGGGTAGAGGATCAGCTTCTCGCGCGCCGACAGATCGAGCATGCCCTTGAGGCTTTCCTTGGTGAGCGAGCCGAAAATCACCCGGCGATAGAGCCAGAGCGCATAGCCCGCCGACAGGATGACACCGGTGGTGGCGAAGAGCGCAACCCAGGTGTTGACCTTGAACACCGACAGAAGCGTCAGGAACTCGCCGACGAAGCCGCTGGTGCCGGGCAGGCCCACATTCGCCATGGTGAAGATCATGAACACGGTGGCGTATTTGGGCATGTTGTTGACCAGGCCGCCATAGGCCGCGATCTCGCGTGTGTGCATGCGGTCATAGATGACGCCGACACACAGAAAGAGAGCGCCCGAGACAAGGCCGTGCGAGAGCATCTGGAAGATCGCGCCCTGCACGCCCTGCTCGTTGATCGCGAAGATGCCCATGGTGACGAAGCCCATATGGGCGACCGACGAATAGGCGATCAGCTTCTTGATGTCCTCCTGCATCAGCGCCACCAGAGAGGTGTAGATGATGGCAATGACCGACAGGGTGAAGACCAGCGGCGCCAGATCGATGGAAGCGACCGGGAACATGGGAAGCGAGAAACGCAGGAAGCCATAGCCGCCCATCTTCAGGAGAATGCCCGCCAGGATGACCGAGCCGGCCGTCGGCGCTTCAACGTGCGCGTCGGGCAACCAGGTGTGAACCGGCCACATGGGCATTTTCACGGCGAAGGAGGCGAAGAAGGCCACCCATAGCCAGTATTGCATGCCCTCCGGGAAGACGTGGGTCAGAAGCGTCGGGATGTCCGTCGTTCCGGCCTGCCAGTACATCGCCATCATGGCGAGCAGCATCAGCACCGAGCCCAGCAGCGTGTAGAGGAAGAACTTGAAGCTCGCATAAACGCGCCGCTTGCCGCCCCACACCCCGATGATGATGAACATCGGGATCAGACCCGCTTCGAAGAAGACATAGAAGAGCACGATATCGAGCGCGCAGAACACGCCGATCATGAGCGTTTCCAGAATCAGGAACGCGATCATGTATTCCTTGACGCGGTGCTCCACCGCCTCCCAGCTTGCCAGAACGCACAGTGGCATGAGGAAGGTGGTCAGGATGACGAACAGCATGGAAATGCCGTCGACACCCATGTGATAGGAAATGCCGGAGCCCAGCCATTCGCGCTTTTCGACCATCTGGAAACCGGGCGTCGACGCATCGAAGCCGATCCAGATGAACAGCGACAGGACGAAGGTGAAGACCGTCGTCAAAAGCGCGACATTGCGAATGTTGCGGCGCGCACCGGCACCGTCCTCCCGGATCAGGAGGATGAGAAGCGCACCCACCAGCGGCAGGAAGGTGACCGTGGAAAGAATTGGCCAGTCGGTCATGGCTTAGAACGTGCCTCCAAGCATCATCCAGGTAACGAGGGCAGCAACGCCGATGAGCATGGCGAAGGCGTAGTGATAGAGATAGCCGCTCTGCAGCTTGACGATCCGGTTAGTCACATCGACCACACGGGCCGAAATGCCATCCGGGCCGAGACCGTCGATGACCATGCCGTCGCCCTTTTTCCAGAGGAAATGGCCGAGGCGCTTGGCCGGACGGACGAACAGGAAGTCATAGAGCTCGTCGAAATACCATTTGTTGAGCAGGAAGGCGTAAAGCCCGCTGAACTGCTGTGCAAGCCGCTTGGGGCGCTCTGGCGACCGGATGTAGTAGACCCAGGCGACATAGAGGCCGAGAAGCATGGCGACGAACGGGGCAAGCTTCACCCAGACGGGCACGTGATGGAACTCTTCCAGCATGTGGTTGTCCGGCAGCGTGAAGAGCGCGCCCTTCCAGAAATGCTCATACTCATGGCCGACGAAGAACTCCTTGAAGGCAACGCCGGCGAAGAGTGCGCCAACAGCCAGGATGAACAGCGGCACGAGCATGACCAGCGGCGATTCATGCACATGGTGCATCACATCGGCAGACGCGCGCGGCTTGCCGTGGAAGGTCATGAAGATCAGGCGCCACGAATAGAAGCTCGTGAAGACGGCGGCCACGGTGAGCAGGACGAATGAGAACATGGCAAAATAGTTCTCTGCCGCGAAAGCACCTTCGATGATGGCGTCCTTGGAGAAGAAGCCCGCCGTGCCGATGACCGTCAGCGGAATGCCCACGCCCGTGAGCGCGATCGTGCCGATGATCATCATCCAGTAGGTCTGAGGGATCAGTTTCCGCAGACCTCCCATCTTGCGCATGTCCTGCTCGTCGGAGACGGCATGGATGACCGAACCGGAACCGAGGAACAGGAGCGCCTTGAAGAAAGCGTGCGTGAAGAGGTGGAAGATGGCCGCGCTGTAGAAGCCGGTGCCCAGCGCCACGAACATGTAGCCGAGCTGCGAACAGGTCGAATAGGCGATCACGCGCTTGATGTCGTTCTGCACCAGACCGACGGTCGCCGCAAAGAAGGCCGTGAACGCGCCGACGAAGGTCACGACGGTGAGAGCCGTGTGCGACAGTTCGAAGATCGGCGACAGGCGTGCGACCATGAAGACACCGGCCGTCACCATGGTGGCGGCATGGATGAGTGCGGAGACCGGCGTCGGACCTTCCATCGCGTCCGGCAGCCAGGTGTGCAGCGGCACCTGCGCCGACTTGCCCATGGCGCCCATGAACAGAAGCAGACAGATCGCCGTCAGCGCGCCGCCCTTGTCCAGCGCGTAGCCGAGGAAGGTCAGGACCGGCTCGCCAGCCTCTGCGCCTTCGGCGGGCAGATAGGTGGCCGCATTGGCGAAGATGGTGCTGAAGTTCACCGAACCGAACAGCATGTAGACGCCGAAAATGCCAAGCAGGAAGCCGAAATCGCCCACGCGGTTGACAACGAAGGCCTTGATGGCCGCGGCATTGGCCGACGGTTTCTTGAACCAGAAACCGATCAGCAGATAGGAGGCCAAGCCCACACCTTCCCAGCCGAAGAACATCTGGATCAGATTGTCCGATGTGACCAGCATGAGCATGGCGAAGGTGAACAGCGACAGATAGGCGAAGAAACGCGGCCGATGCGGATCGTGGTGCATGTAGCCGATCGAATAGATGTGAACCAGCGCCGAGACCGTGTTGACCACGATCAGCATGACGGCGGTCAGCGTGTCGACGCGGATCGCCCAGCTCACATCCAGATTGCCCGAGGTGATGAAGGAGAGAAGCGGCACGGTGAATGCCTCGCCGCTGCCCATGGCCACCGTAAAGAAGGCAATCCAGGACAAAAGCGCGGCAATGACCATGAAGCCGCAGGTGATCAGCTCGGACCCCTTCGCGCCGATGGAGCGGCCGAACAGCCCGGCAATCAGAAAGCCGATAAGCGGGAGAAATACGATCGCTTGATACATGGCCGTATGCTCAGCCCTTCATCATGTTGATGTCTTCGACGGCGATGGTGCCGCGGTTGCGGAAGAAGACGACGAGAATGGCAAGACCGATCGCGGCTTCCGCCGCCGCGACGGTGAGAACGAATAGTGCGAAAACCTGGCCGACCAGATCTCCAAGAACCGAGGAGAAGGCGACGAAGTTCAGGTTGACCGCAAGCAGGATGAGCTCGACCGACATCAGGATGATGATGACGTTCTTCCGGTTCAGGAAGATGCCGAACACACCGAGCGTGAACAGGATGGCCGAGACGGTCAGATAGTGTGCGATGCCGATTTCCAGCATGATCAGAGCCCCTCGCCCGTTTCGACTTTCTTGATTTCAATCGCCGTTTCAGGCGTGCGCGCGACCTGGGCAGAGATGTTCTGCCGCTTGACGTTTTCCTTGTGGCGCAGCGTCAGCACGATGGCGCCGATCATGGCGACCAGCAGCACCATGCCGGCGATCTGAAAGAAATGGATGTAATCCGTGTAGAGGATGTCGCCGAGAGCTGCCGTGTTGTGGCGCACATCGATCGGCGGCGTGGGCTGGGCAACCTCGCCTGCAAGCTCGGGCGCGAATGCGTAACCGCCGAGAACGATGATCAGCTCCGCGGCCAGGATGATGCCCACCAGCGCGCCGACCGGCGCATACTGCAGCGCGCCGCTCTTCAGCTCCGCGAAGTCCACATCCAGCATCATGACGACGAACAGGAACAGCACGGCAACCGCGCCGACATAGACGACCAGCATGATGAAGGCCAGAAACTCAGCGCCCGTCAGAAGGAAGAGACCGGCCGAGTTGAAGAACGCGACGATCAGATAGAGCACCGAATGCACGGGATTGCGCGCGGAAATGACCATAAAGGCCGCCGCCACGGTTAGGAAGGCGAACAGATAAAAGAAAATCGCCTCAAGTCCTGTCAGCATGGTTCCCTCGGTACCTAGCCTGCCGAAGCAGAGCGCTCCGGCTTTTCAAGAAACCCGGCAAGCCGGGCATTCACGATGCTTCGTTTAGACGGGCGCCCCGCCCCCGTCCACGGGTCAAACCGTCACCGGTATGGCGCATCCAGCGCGATGTTGCGCGCCAGCTCCCGCTCCCACCGGTCGCCATTGGCGAGCAGCTTGTCCTTGTCGTAATAAAGTTCCTCGCGCGTTTCCGTCGCGAACTCGAAGTTCGGCCCCTCGACGATTGCGTCGACCGGGCAGGCCTCCTGGCAGAAGCCGCAATAGATGCACTTCACCATATCAATGTCGTAGCGCACCGTGCGGCGGGTGCCGTCATTGCGGCGAGGACCTGCCTCGATGGTGATCGCCTGCGCCGGGCAGATCGCCTCGCACAGCTTGCACGCGATGCAGCGCTCTTCGCCATTGGGATAGCGGCGCAATGCGTGCTCGCCACGAAAGCGCGGGCTGACCGGGCCTTTTTCATGCGGATAGTTCAGCGTGTATTTCGGCGCGAAGAACTGCCGCATGGACAGGATGACAGCCCCGACGAACTCTTTGAGAAGCAGCGATTTGGCTGCCTGTGCAAGCGCACTCATCGATTTTCTCCGAAGCGTGTTTCAGGGATGAAAACATTCATCGTCATGCCATCCCCGTGAATTTCAGGAACGCCGCGGTGGCGACAACCATGAACAGCGACAGGGGCAGGAACACTTTCCAGCCAAGGCGCATGAGCTGGTCGTAGCGGTAGCGCGGCACGAATGCCTTCACCAGCGAGAACATGAAGAAGACCATACACATCTTCAACACGAACCAGATGACGCCCGGCACCCAGGTGAAGGGCGCGAAGTCGAGCGGCGGCAGCCAGCCACCCAGGAACAGGATGGTGGTGAGCGCGCACATCAGGACGATGGCCACATACTCGCCGAGGAAGAAAAGCAGGAACGGCGTCGAGGAATACTCGATCATGTGACCGGCCACGAGCTCGGATTCGGCCTCCACCAGATCGAAGGGCGGACGGTTCGTCTCGGCGAGCGCCGAGATGAAGAACACGATGAACATCGGGAACAGCGCCAGCCAGTTCCAGTCGAGGAACGTGTTGGGCAGGCCGAGCATGGTGCCGAGACCGTCGCCCTGCGCGAGTACGATGTCTGTCAGGTTGAGCGAGCCGACCGTGAGCAGTACGGTGACGATCACGAAGCCGATGGAGACTTCATAAGAGACCATCTGTGCCGCCGAGCGCAGCGCGCCGAGGAATGGATATTTCGAGTTGGAGGCCCAGCCGCCCATGATCACGCCATAGACTTCCAGCGAAGCGATGGCGAAAACGTAGAGAATGCCGATGTTCACATTGGCAATGGCCCAGCCTTCATTGACCGGGATCACCGCCCATGCGGCAATCGCCAGAACCGAGGCAACGACCGGCGCCAGCAGGAAGACGCCCTTGTTGGCGCCCGATGGGATCACCGGCTCCTTGAAGACGAACTTGAAAAGGTCGGCAAACGCCTGGAACAGCCCCCACGGGCCGACCACGTTCGGACCACGGCGGCGCTGCACGGCGGCCCAGATCTTGCGGTCGGCGTAAAGGATATAGGCGACGAAGATCAACAGGATGACGATCATCGCCACCGACTGCAGAAGGATCAGAAGCCCCGGAAGGACGTAGGTTGAAAAGAAAGTATCCATTCGTCTCTACTCGGCCGCCTGTTTTACTTCGCCGCGCGCCAGTGCCGAACATTCGGCCATAACGGCCGAGGCACGGGCGATCGGGTTGGTGAGATAGAAATCCTTCACCGGCGAGGTGAAGGGAGCCTTGGTAAGCCGCCCGCCAAGCTTCGCAAGCTTTTCGACATCGCCCTGATCGGCAGGCGCAACGGCGTCGATGGCCGCGAAATGCGGGAACTCGGCATAAAGTGCTGCGCGAAGGGCGCCAAGCGAATCGAAGGGCAGCTTGTGGCCAAGCACATCGGACAGCGCCCGAAGAATGGCCCAGTCTTCCTTCGCCTCACCCGGCGCGAAACCGGCGCGGTTGGTCGTCTGAACCCGGCCCTCGGTGTTCACATAGGTGCCGGACTTTTCCGTATAGGTGGCTGCCGGCAGGATGACATCGGCGCGGTGTGCACCGGCATCGCCATGGGTGCCGATATAGACGGTGAAGGCCTCGCCGATCGCATTCATGTCGATCTCGTCGGCGCCGAGCAGGAAGAGCACGTCCATCGCGCCCATCATACCCTTCACGTCCTTGCCCTCTTTACCGGGCACGAAGCCGAGATCGAGACCGCCGACGCGGGAGGCCGCCGTATGCAGCACGGCAAAACCGTTCCATTCGGCAGACACCGCCTTGACTGAACCGGCCAGCTTTGCCGCAAGACCGAGGATCGCCGCACCGTCGGTGCGAGCCAGAGCCCCCTGCCCCACGATGATCATCGGGCGCTTGGCCTTCTTCAGGACCGAAGCGAATTTGCCCTTGCCTTCGGCCAGTTCCTTGAGCGTTTCGGCCCCGGCGCCGAGCATGTCGTATTCGTAACGCAGATCACCCATCTCGCCGATGACGCCGATGGGGAAATCGCCCATGCGCCAGCGCTTGCGGATGCGGGCGTTGAGAACCGACGCCTCGAAGCGCGGATTGGCGCCGACGATCAGAAGCGCGTCGGCCTCCTCGATGCCCTCGATGGTCGGGTTGAAGAGATAGCCCGCACGCCCAAGCGCCGGATCAAGCGCTGCGCCATCCTGGCGGCAGTCATAATTCGGGGAGCCGAGCGACTGCATCAGCGCTTTGAGTGCGTACATTTCCTCGACCGCTGCAAGATCGCCGGCGATTGCGCCGATCTTCTCCGGCTGAGCCTTCGATACGGCCTTTGCGATAGCGTCGAACGCCTCGCCCCACGAGGCCGGCTGCAGGCGGTTGTCCCTGCGTACATAGGGGCGGTCAAGGCGCTGCGTGCGCAGGCCATCCCAGATGAAGCGGGTCTTGTCGGAAATCCACTCCTCGTTCACCGCCTCGTTGATGCGCGGCATGATGCGCATGACTTCGCGGCCGCGCGTGTCGACGCGGATGGCCGAGCCGACCGCATCCATCACGTCGATGGACTGGGTCTTGCTGAGCTCCCACGGTCGCGCCTGGAACGCATAGGGGCGCGACGTCAACGCGCCGACCGGGCACAGGTCGATGACATTGCCCTGAAGTTCGGACGTCATCGCCTCCTCAAGATAGGTGGTGATCTCGGCATCCTCGCCGCGGCCGATCAGGCCAAGCTCCGAAATGCCGGCCACCTCGGTGGTGAAGCGGACGCAGCGCGTGCAGTGAATGCAGCGCGTCATGATCGTCTTGACGAGCGGTCCGATATATTTGTCTTCGACGGCGCGCTTGTTTTCCTTGTAGCGGGACGAATCCACGCCGAACGCCATCGCCTGATCCTGCAGGTCGCATTCGCCGCCCTGATCGCAGATCGGGCAGTCGAGCGGATGGTTGATGAGCAGGAACTCCATCACGCCTTCGCGAGCCTTCTTGACCATCGGCGTGTTGGTGAAGATTTCCGGCGCCTCGCCATTGGGTCCGGGGCGCAGATCGCGCACGCCCATAGCGCAGGATGCGGCCGGCTTGGGCGGCCCTCCCTTCACTTCCACAAGGCACATGCGGCAATTGCCGGCGATCGACAGACGCTCATGGAAACAGAAGCGCGGCACCTCCGCGCCCGCCTCCTCGGCGGCCTGCAGCAGCGTGTAGTGATCGGGAACCTCGATCTCCGTGCCGTCGACTTTCAATTTTGCCATGGTCGCTGTCCGCTTACCTCTCGCCCCTTACGGAGCAAACCTTCACTTTTATTCCGCCGCCACCAGCGCCGGCCGGGCCTGATGCGCATTGCGGGTGAACTCGTCGATGCGCCGCTCGATCTCCGGGCGGAAATGGCGCACGAGGCCCTGGATCGGCCACGCGGCCGCATCGCCAAGGGCGCAGATCGTGTGGCCTTCCACCTGCTTGGTCACATCGAGCAACATGTCGATTTCGTGTTTCTGGGCCTGGCCGATCACCAGGCGCTCCATCACGCGCCACATCCAGCCCGTGCCCTCGCGGCACGGCGTGCACTGGCCGCAGCTCTCGTGCTTGTAGAAATAGGAAAGCCGCGCAATCGCCTTCACGATGTCGGTCGACTTGTCCATGACAATCACCGCGGCGGTGCCGAGACCGGACTTCAGTTCGCGCAGGCTGTCGAAGTCCATCGGCGTGTCGATGATCTCACTGGCCGGCACCAGCGGCACCGAAGAGCCGCCCGGAATGACCGCCAGAAGATTGTCCCAGCCGCCACGGACGCCGCCGCAATGGCGCTCGATCAGCTCGCGGAACGGGATCGACATCTCCTCTTCCACCGTGCACGGGTTTTCCACGTGGCCGGAGATGCAAAAAAGCTTCGTGCCCTTGTTGTTCTCGCGCCCGAAGGAGGAGAACCATGATGCGCCCCGGCGAAGAATGGTTGGCGCAACGGCGATGGATTCGACGTTGTTCACGGTGGTCGGGCAACCATAGAGGCCGACATTCGCGGGGAATGGCGGCTTCAGGCGAGGCTGGCCCTTCTTGCCTTCAAGGCTTTCGAGAAGTGCCGTTTCCTCACCGCAGATATAAGCGCCGGCGCCGTGATGGACGAAAACGTCCATGTCCCAGCCGCATTTGTTGTTTTTGCCGAGAAGGCCCGCCTCGTAACACTCGGCAATCGCACGCTCGAGCGCCTCGCGCTCGCGGATGAACTCGCCGCGCACGTAGATATAGGCGGTGTGCGCGCCCATGGCGAAGCCGGCGATCAGGCATCCCTCGACCAGCGTGTGCGGGTCGTGGCGCATGATATCGCGGTCTTTGCAGGTGCCGGGCTCCGATTCGTCGGCATTGACGACGAGATAATGCGGGCGGTCGCCCGGCTCTTTCGGCATGAACGACCATTTGAGACCGGTCGGGAAGCCGGCGCCGCCGCGCCCGCGCAGGCCCGACGCCTTCATCTCGTTGATGATCCAGTCGCGGCCCTTGTCGATCAGGCCCTTCGTGTTGTCCCACAGACCGCGCGACTGCGCGCCCTTCAGGGAACGGTCGAACTGGCCGTAGATATTGGTGAAGATGCGGTCTTTATCCTGGAGCATGACTCAGTCCCTCACCTCGGCTTCTTGCCGAAAACTTTGATGTATTCGGCTTCGCCGCCTTTGGCGAGCGCCTTGGCCTGTTTGACCCAGTCCTCGCGCTCGATGCGGCCATGAAAGCTCAGATAACCATCGACCCATTCGCGCTCGGCCTTCTTCCACTTCGAAACCTGCTCGAAGGTGAATATGCCGAGATCGTGCAGAATGCCCTCGATCTTCGGGCCGACGCCGGAAATCATCTTGAGGTCGTCGGGGTCTGCCGGACGCTCGATGCCGGCCGGACGGTTTTTGTCTTCCAGAGACGGCTTCTCCGCCTTCTTCGCTGCAGCAGGCTTTTTCTTCGGCGCGGCTTTGGCGGAAACAGCAGCGGCTGCCGATGTCTTGCCATTGTCCGCCTTGACCGGAGACGGCGACTTGATGGCCGGGTCGGTTTCGGTTGCGGACGTGTCGGGCTTTGCGGCGCGCGACGGCGGCACCTCGGTGCCTGCGGCTTTCGCCCTGCTGCCGGCCTTCGCCTTGCCCGTAACGGCCTTCTCGTCGGTCAGCGCCGTCAGGCCGCTCGCCGGTGCCGAATAGATGCGGTCGATCTGCGGACCGGGCTTGATCGTGTCGCCCTTGCCAGCCTCGAATGCATCGATGATTTCTTCCAGACGCTCCGGCGTCAGATCTTCGTAGGTGTCCTTGAAGATCATGACCATCGGCGCGTTCACACAGGCACCCTGACACTCCACCTCTTCCCACGACAGCGTGCCGTCGGCATTTGGGTGGAAGGGTTCGGGATTGATCTTCTTCTTGCAAAGCTCGATCAGTTCGCCGGAACCGCGCAGCATGCAGGGCGTGGTGCCGCAGACCTGAATGTGGGCGCGGGTGCCGACGGGCGCGAGCTGGAACTGGGTGTAGAAGGTCGCCACTTCCAGAACGCGGATCAGCGGCATGTCCAGCATTTCGGCCACATGCTCGATGGCTGCGCGCGTGACCCAGCCTTCCTGCTCCTGCGCCAGCATGAGCAGCGGGATCACCGCCGACTGCTTGCGGTCTTTCGGATATTTGCCCAGCCAGCGCTTCACCTCCCCGTTCATGGCACGGGAAAAAGCGAAGCTCTCGGGCTGGACGGCTTCGTCTGCGAGACGGCGGACTGACATTTATCTGTCTACCTCACCAAACACGATGTCGAGGGAGCCAAGAACGGCGGCGACGTCGGCCAGAAGATGACCGCGGCACAGGAAATCCATGGCCTGGAGATGAGCAAAGCCCGGTGCGCGCAGCTTGCAGCGATAGGGCTTGTTGGAGCCGTCGGAGACCAGATAGACGCCGAACTCGCCCTTGGGCGCTTCCACGCAGGCATAAACCTCGCCTTCGGGGACGTGGTAGCCTTCCGTGTAGAGCTTGAAGTGATGGATCAGCGCTTCCATCGACCGCTTCATCTCGCCACGCTTGGGCGGGACGATCTTGCCGTCAGTATTGGAGACCGGCCCCACACGCTCCGTGCCGAGAAGACGGTCGACGCACTGGCGCATGATCTTCGCCGACTGGCGCATCTCTTCCATGCGGATGAGATAACGGTCATAGCAGTCGCCGTTCTTGCCGACCGGAATGTCGAATTCCATCTCCGGATAGCACTCATAGGGCTGGCTCTTGCGCAGATCCCATGCTGCACCCGAACCGCGCACCATGACGCCGGAAAAGCCCCAGGCCCACGCGTCTTCCAGCGTCACAACGCCGATATCGACATTGCGTTGTTTGAAGATGCGGTTGCCCGTCAGAAGACTGTCGAGATCGTCCACCGTCTTGTGGAACGGCTCAATCCACTTGCCGATGTCCTCGACGAGCTGGTCGGGAATGTCCTGATGAACGCCGCCGGGACGGAAATAGGCCGCGTGCATGCGCGCGCCGCAGGCCCGCTCGTAAAACACCATCAGCTTTTCGCGCTCTTCAAAGCCCCACAGCGGCGGGGTGAGCGCGCCCACGTCCAGCGCCTGCGTGGTGATGTTCAGAAGATGGTTCAGAATGCGGCCGATCTCGGAAAAGAGCACGCGGATGAGCTGGCCCCGGATCGGAACGTCAATGCCGATCAACCGTTCCACGGCCAGCGCGAACGCGTGTTCCTGGTTCATCGGCGCCACATAGTCGAGCCGGTCGAAATAAGGCACGGCCTGCAGATAGGTCTTGTGCTCGATCAGCTTTTCGGTGCCGCGATGCAACAGGCCGATGTGAGGATCGACCCGCTCGACCACCTCGCCATCGAGCTCCAGAACGAGGCGCAGAACGCCGTGCGCCGCCGGATGCTGCGGGCCGAAGTTGATGTTGAAGTTGCGGACGGAGTGTTCAGTCATGACGCATGGCCCCTTCGTGGCCAGAGCGAATAGCGAATAGCGAATAGCGAATAGAAAGCGATCCCGTCATGCCGATTTTTCCTGTAGTCGCCGGATCATTGATCTGATCATCTTTCCAATCTCTTCAGCCGCCTGGAGCAGTTCCTGCAGCCTGCCTTCTTCCAACAAATTCAAACGCGACGCCAACATCAGATGCGTCTCTAATTCCTTCAGCGAACCCTGCGCAACGCGCAGAAACTGAATAAAGGCTCCGGTAAGTTCGCGCCCATGCCCTTCAGCAATGTTCGCCGGTACTGAACCGGCCGCGCGGCGTATCTGACTCGTAAGACCGTAAATCTCTGTGTTTGGAAAGTCGCTGGTTGCACGATAGCAATCCGTAGCCAGATCCATCGCTGCTTTCCATATCAGAAGGTCCCTGTACGAGTTGATCGTCAACCGAGCCTCTCTATTCGCTATTCGCTACTCCCTATTCGCTTCCTTCACTCTTTCGCCTTTTCATCGCCCGGCAACACATAGTCCGTGCCTTCCCATGGCGAAAGGAAATCGAAATTGCGGAATTCCTGTCGCAGCTCGACGGGTTCGTAGACAACACGCTTCAGATTGTCGTCGTACCGCACCTCGACAAAGCCGGTCAGCGGGAAGTCCTTGCGCAGCGGGTGGCCCTCGAAACCATAGTCGGTGAGGATGCGCCGCAGGTCCGGATGCCCGGTGAAAAGAACACCGTACATGTCGTAGATTTCGCGCTCGAACCAGTTGGCGGCCGGAAACACTTCGATCGCCGAAGGCACAGGCGTGTCCTCATCCGTCGACAGCTTCACGCGGACACGCTGGTTCTGGCGCGGCGATAGGAGATGGTAGACCACCTCGAAACGCTTCTGGCGCGAGGGGTAGTCCGCTCCCGAAATGTCGACGAATGCGAAGAACTGACACTGGACGTCGTTCTTCAGAAAATTGAGCACATCAACGATGTCGCCCGGCTCGACCAGGAAGGTCAGTTCGCCATAGGCAACGACCGCATCCTGAATCTGCGCGTCGAGTTTTTCCGTGACGTAGGCCGCCAGGTCCTTCAGCGCTTCGCTCATATCCGCCTCTAACGTTCGATCGTGCCGGTGCGACGGATCTTCTTCTGCAGAAGAAGAATGCCGTAAAGCAGCGCTTCCGCCGTTGGCGGGCAGCCGGGCACATAAATGTCGACAGGCACGACGCGATCGCAGCCGCGCACCACCGAATAGGAATAGTGATAATAGCCGCCGCCATTGGCGCAGGAGCCCATGGAGATGACGTAACGCGGCTCGGGCATCTGGTCATAGACCTTGCGCAGCGCCGGCGCCATCTTGTTGGTCAGCGTTCCCGCGACGATCATCACGTCCGACTGGCGCGGCGATGCGCGCGGGGCGATGCCGAAACGCTCGGCATCATAGCGCGGCATGGAGATGTGCATCATCTCCACGGCGCAGCACGCCAGGCCGAAGGTCATCCACATGAGCGATCCGGTGCGCGCCCAAGTGATGAGAGCCTCGGACGAGGTGACGAGAAAGCCCTTGTCGGAGAGTTCGTTGTTGATGCCTGTGTAGAAAGGATCATCCGAACCGACCGGGTTGCCGGTGTTCGGATCGATCAATCCCTTGGGCCGGGGCGCTACGAGCGTGTCGTTGTTCAGTCCCATTCCAGCGCTCCCTTCTTCCATTCGTAAATGAAGCCGATGGTGAGAATTCCGAGGAACACCATCATCGACCAGAAGCCGAGCCAGCCGATATCTCCGAACGCCACCGCCCACGGGAAGAGGAAGGCCACTTCCAGATCAAAGATGATGAAGAGAATCGCCACCAGATAGAAACGCACGTCAAACTTCATGCGGGCATCATCAAACGCGTTGAAACCGCATTCATAGGCCGACAGCTTCTCAGGATCCGGATTGCGATAGGCCACCAGGAATGGCGCAACCACCAGCGCAAGAGCGACGACAAGCGCAACGCCGATGAAAATAACGATAGGTAGGTATGAACTCAGAAGCTCATTCATGGTCCGACTTTCCGTTGCCCGCCGCGGGCGAGGCTGCGTATCAAGGCCCGTGACCGGGTTTTTGCGCCTACGGCCAAGGCAGCAAGGCTAGGCTCATGTTGCAACGCGGCGAGGGTTAGCGCAGGGCGCTTGGCGACGCAAGTCAAACCTTGGCCAGATTGCGGCATTGTCGCACGCATATCCGCCATTGTTCACACACTACGCCCTCCCGACGTGCTGCAACAGCGGACTTAACGCATAAAAGCCGTGTGTAAAGCGTTATGCGTTTCCTGTCAGGAGACTCCGCTCTTTTGGAACAATCGGGTGGCGCCTGATCCATCCACTGTCTAGGTCTTGTACAGGACAAAAAGCAGGACGGGGCGCCGCGGATGCAAAGAGAGCGACTCACATCGGGCGAGGTGCGGCGAATTGCCCTCGGTGCCCAGGGGTTTTCCACCATTCCACCCAGGGGAACCGTTACCCGGCAACATATAAAGCGCATGCTGGGCCGCACCGGGCTCCTGCAGATCGACTCGGTCAACGTTCTGGCGCGCGCGCATCTCATGCCGCTCTATGCGCGGCTGGGCCCTTATCCGGTCGATCTTCTTGGCCGCGCGCAGTCGAAAAAGCCGCGCATGCTTTTTGAATACTGGGCGCACGAGGCCTCGCTCCTGCCGGTCGAGACCCAGCCCCTCATGCGCTGGCGAATGGAGCGCGCGGCGCGTGGTGAAGGTGTCTACAAGGGGCTCGTTCGTTTTGCCCGCGAGAGGCGCGAACTCGTGGACCGTGTTTACAGGCAGGTGGAGACCGGCGGCCCCGTGGCCGCATCCGACTTCGAGGGAGAGACGGGAAGCGGCGGCTGGTGGGGCTGGAGCGAGACCAAGAAGGCGCTTGAATGGCTTTTCTGGTGCGGGCGCATCACCACGCATTCGCGCCGCCCCAGTTTCGAGCGCCTCTATGATCTTCCCGAACGTGTTCTGCCGCGAGACGTCCTCGAGACGCCCACACCGCGTGAAGACGACGCGCAACGCGCCCTCGTCGACATCGCGGCGCGCGCGCTCGGTGTTGCCAGCGAACCGGACATCAGGGATTATTTTCGACTGAAGCCCGCCACCTCCCAGGCGCGCGTCGCCGAGCTCGTGGAAGAGGGTGCGCTGCAGCCGGTGGAGATCAAGGGCTGGCGTCACCCCGCATATCTCCACAGGGACGCACAGCTCCCGCGCCGTATCGACAGACCCGCCCTCCTCGCCCCTTTCGACCCGGTCGTGTGGGAGCGCGACAGGGCCGAGCGCATTTTCGGATTTCGCTACCGGATCGAGATTTACACGCCTGCCCACAAACGTGTGCATGGCTACTATGTCCTGCCCTTTCTCCTGGGGGATCGCATTGTCGCCCGCGTCGATCTCAAAGCGGATCGCGCCGGACGGGTTCTCCTTGTCCAGTCGAGCCATGCGGAACGGCACGCACCGGCACACACGGCAGAAGCCCTCTACGCGGAACTTCAGCGTCTGTCGCAATGGCTGGATATGGATACCATCGACATCATGCCGCGCGGAGATCTCGCGGACCGCCTAAAAGCCGTGGCTTCCAGGCATCGGGACTGACACCGGGAACGCATCCAAATTTCAGGTTACAATAAAAATTTTTGCAACTTCCGGCTTTTTTACTATGGAGTTACGAAATTTTTTGAGTTTTTTTTCGATCGCTGATTTTCAGGAAGCACATATTGTATCACTGGATCGACAACTGTTCCTAATTCGCCAAATTTCTATTTCCTCAATTTAAAGGCGAAATAACCGATCCAGATCGAGTCGCCCCACTGCAATGAAACCCTGCACTCCCGGGAAAACCAGAAAACCACAATCCTGACTTGTGTAACCTTGAGTTGTTCAACAATATAAATATCATATAAATCAAAGGTTGCATGAAATTTTTCTGCAACCAAATTCCAACAATCATCAGTATTTGAATCCACTTTCTCTGTTTAAGCTTTGTTTATTTCTGCTCCTGAATCCTATTCCCGGGCTTGGGAGTATTGGAAATGAACAGAAGACTTTTCATAAAATTTTTCCATCGATCAGATGGCACCGCCGCGCTTGAGTTTGCAATCATAGCACCGGTGTTTTTCCTCACTGTCTTTTCCATGATTGCTTACGGAATCTATCTGAGCGCGTCTCATTCCGTACAGCAGGTCAGCGCAGACGCTGCCCGAGCCGCAGTTGCAGGGCTTTCACAGCCAGAAAGGCAGAAGCTGGCGCGCGACTTCATCGAGCGGTCGATGATCAAGCATCCATTTATCGACGTCCGGAAATTCAACATTCAGGTCGCCGACGACGCGACAAACCCCAGTCAGTTTACTGTCACCGTCAGGTATGATGCCGCAGATCTGCCTATCTGGTCGCTCTATTCCTACGCCATGCCCGACAAGGAGATCGTCGGCTTCTCGACAATCAGGCTCGGGGGACTCTGACATGTCCTTTGAAAAAAAGAGCGCCTTATGCAGGTTCGCCCGAGATCGGCGGGCAAATGTGGCGACACTGTTTGCGCTTTTCCTGCCGATCATGATCGGCTGTGTGGCACTCGGCGTGGACTACGGCAATCTCACACTGCAGGACCGAAAGCTGCAGAAGACGGCGGACCTCGCCTCGATTGTCGCGGCCGCGGACATCACCAAAGCCGAGGAGGCCGTTGCCAGGTTCTTTGCCCTGAATAATCAGGACATCGCCGTTGAAACCGACCGCGGGCTCCTGCTTGATGAGCGCTACCTGTCCGCCGAAGAGTATATCGATCAGGAAAAGCGCGGCATAGCGCGGCTCGTGCGCGGGCGCTATTACCCCGATCCATCGATCGCCAGCAATCTGCGCTTCGTCGAGATGGAAACGTCGCCGGATGCGGCGAAGGTGACAATCAGAAAACTTGGCGATCTTTACTTTGGCGCAATGTTCACCGATCCGCCGCAACTCTCCGCGGTCGGCACGGCTTCGGCAGAGAAGCTCGCCGGCTTTTCCGTAGGCTCCCGTCTCGCAAGCCTCAATGGAGGCATACTGAACGGCCTCCTGGGCGGCCTTCTGGGCACGACGATTTCGCTGAAGGTGATGGATTATGAGGGGTTGCTCGACACCGACATCAACATCCTCTCCTTCATGCAGACCCTTGCGACACGCCTGGACCTGAACGCCCTGACCTATAGCGAGATCCTGGAAACAGAACTCACCCTGCCGCAATTGCTGTCTACAATGCGTCTGACGAGCGGCGTCCCGCCAACGGTGCAGAGCGTTCTCAAGACGCTCGAGACGGCAACCTCGAAGAACAGCAGCAAGATCAGGCTGGAACGGATCCTGAATCTCGATCCGAAAGGGCCGTTGACCATCGCTACCGATGCCCCCTGGGACATGAAGATTTCGGCGCTGGAAATGATTACCGCGAGCGCCGCGCTTGCCAATGGCGAAAACCAGATCGCGGTCGATACAGGCCTCAACCTTCCTCCCCTCACCAGTCTCTCGGTCAAGCTCGCCATCGGTGAACCGCCTGTGGGCACCCCCAGTCATGCGCTTGGCCCCATCGGCACCGCCGTGCGCACGGCGCAGACGCGCCTCAAGGTCTCCTTCGAAGTCGGCATAGACCTTGTGGTTCTGAAAACGAAACTGCGGGTGCCGCTCTATGTGGAAGTGGCGCATGCGGAGGCACGGCTTGCCGATATCCAGTGCAGCCCCGCCCACCCGAACAGAGGCAGCGTCGTCGTGGATGCGATGCCGGGCCTGCTTGAGATTGCGCTTGGCGAGGTCGATGACCGTGTTCTGTCCACCTTCTCGGATCAGGCACGGGTCACGCCCGCCAAGATGATCGATGTCGGCGGCCTTTTGAGCGTATCGGTGGAAGGTATGGCGCATGTGGAAACGCAGAACATGCAGCCTTCCCGTCTGCGCTTCTCAAGCTCCGACATCCAGAACGCCCGCGTTCAAAACGTGTCGACGCGCGACGTGCTGGGTTCCACGACCAGTTCGCTGCTCGATAATCTGCAGCTCGACGTCAAGGTTCTGGGTGGATCGCTTCTGGGCGGAACGCTCCTCAACAACACGCTTGTTAAAGGCACCGTCAAGACGCTTCTCTCGAGCCTGTCGGAACCGATCGACGAACTCCTCTACAATGTACTTGCACTGGCCGGGGTGAAGATCGGCGAAGCCGATGTGAGGGTAACCGGCGTGAGCTGCGAACGCCCGGTGCTCGTACAATAAAGCACCGGAGAAACGTGCAGCCACCTGCCCCGCAACCCGGCTTGCGGGGCTTTTTTATTCCCCGCCAAAGATCGGTCCTGCCGATCAACCGTAACAGCGCACATAACCGCCCGTTGGTGCCGGGGAACAAAACGGTGTATAATCGCGGCTTCCCGACATATGCCACGACTGGAGCGTGGAACATATGGCAATGTGGAGGAGATCATGAAACGCTATGCACTTCTTGTCGCGCTGATCGGCCTATCGCCGACAGCGGCCTATGCACATTCATGCCCGGTCCTGATGGGTGAAATCGACCAGGCAATGCCGACAGCATCGCTCTCGGACAGCGACAGGGCCCGGGTCCAGGAGCTGCGCGCCCTGGGCGAGGAGCAGCACAAGGCTGGCGATCACGACGCGTCCATGTCGAGTCTTGAGGAAGCCAAGGCCCTGCTCGGCCTGTAGTCTCGACACCGGGCGGCTTGCCGCAGAAAACAAAAAAGCGGGCCTTGGCCCGCTTCCTTCGCTCCTGAGAGCCAACCGGGTGCCGGTACCTTCATGGTCACCACAGGGTCGTTCAGGTCGAATACAGCGGCTGCCCGGGGAACCTCGCCACACATCTTGCAGGACGCCCCGCACCGGCTCAGCCACCGCTTATCCCCATGTGGTGGCGAGGGCTGACCGTTGCAAGAGGACTTATGAAAAAAACTCCATCCGTTGAGAGGGCTGGCCCACGAGACCCGGGCCATATACCTGCCGCAACGACTAAACCGATTTCCAGCCCGGTGCATGTCCGTGTATTTCGGCGCGGTTGCGGCCGAGATGCTTGGCGCGATAGAGCGCCCTGTCGGCTTCCTCCAAGAGCGCCTCAATCACGGCTGAACCGTCTTCCGATGCTGCCAGCCCGACGCTGACCGTCACGGGGATAGCAACCTGCCTGTCCGGCTTTACGGGTGCCTGTGAGAAGGCGCTGCGGATGCGTTCGGCCACCTCAAGCGCCTGTTCGCGGCGGCATTTGGGGAGGAGAATGGCGAATTCCTCGCCACCGACCCGTCCGATGATGTCGTTGCCGCGCAGACACGCAGAAATCCTTGCCGCTGCGATCGAAATCACCTGGTCTCCGGCCGCATGACCGAAGCGGTCGTTGATGGATTTGAAGTGGTCGATGTCCAGCATGAGGACGGAATAGGGCAGAGCCTGTCTGGCGCAGGACCGCGCGAGCCTCAACGCCTCTTCCCCGAAAGCGCGCCGGTTGAGGAGACTGGACAAAGGATCGTGCCGGGCAAGATGGGAGAGCTGGGCAATCAGATCCTTTTGCTTTGCCATCGCACTTGCGAGCATAAGGGGGGCAAGGGTGATCAGGCTGACGCCAAGCCGCATGGAGATCAGAGCGCCTTCCGCGGAGACATCAACCATCTTGTCGAACAGGTTTGCCGAGAGCGCGATCAGACTCCAGAAGCTGAACACCGACGTCAGGAGGACCGTGACGAAACGCGGATACACGATCGCCGCCCACAGGAGGGCCGGCACGGGAAACGCGACGGCGCCAGGACCGCCGATCTGAAAACTGGCAAAGCATGTGAGAGCGAGTGCAATCATCGGCGTCGCGAGATAGGCCAGCCGCTTCGCCGACGCGCCGCGCGGGAACGGAATCACGCGGGCGGTGAGAATGACCGGCAGGATCGCGACAAAGTTCGCAAACTCGGTGACGAACCAGAATGTCCAGCCGCCCAGGGCGGTACCGCTGAACAGAACCGGATTTGCCACCGCCCCGACCAGCCCCGCCAGACAGGCGCCAAAACCGATCGCCGAAACAAGCTGGGGAACCGATTCCGGTGTCTGCAGCCGGATCGCCTCCCGCGGAAACATCCGCAGAACCACAAAGGCCCCGCCGATGCTGGCAAGGTTTGCACCCGTCAGTATGAGCGTCTTGCCAAGTGGAGAGCCGGTGAGAAGGTCAGCCGCAACGAACCCGGCCGTCGCAGCGCCCCAGCCATAGCGCGATGCCGTGGCAGGCATCCGCAAAAGCAGGCCGAGCATGACGGCATTGGCGGGCCATACCGTCGCGAGGAAATCGACCGGGCGCGTGTAGATTCCAAAGAGACAGGTGCCGAACACGACAAGGCCGAGCAAAATGGCGGCCTGGATTGTCGCTACGATCGATCGCTTCGGCGTTCGTTCGCTGGCTATTGAATTGGTCACCACTGGCTGCGACCCCCACAAACTGAGATGGCAGACTAGCATTGAATGCTGTCAGTCGGGTTAAAACGGGCTGCGGAAACCATGTCTGCCGAACATTACGAGCCATGGTTAACACAAGCGTGCAGGGTCCATTAAAGTTCGGGCTTTACTCTCTGGCACCATGAGCCCGATCAAACTGTTCTCGTATGTGTTGCGCGCTGCGCTCCTGCTGTCACCGGCGGCTGCGGCGGTGATCATGTTCGTCTATCTTCTCGACAGTGCGGAGCGAACGAACGATTTTCCGAGCGTGGATCCCTTCCGCACAGCCACAATCCGCTGACTGCGGCGCATCTTGGGAGCTCTGGCAGGCCGTTTTCCCGGCCACATGCGCACACAAGACGTGCCAAAATCTCAGGGCAGAAGCGCCGTGCTTTAACGCTTGAGAGCGATGGAATTCGCGGAAAAGTGCAGGGAGATTTTCATTCCAGCTTCGGAGGTTTCCTCCGAGCACCACTTCTTCATTTTATGTGAGAAGTGGCGCGAGTGACGGGGCTCGAACCCGCGACCTCCGGCGTGACAGGCCGGCACTCTAACCAACTGAGCTACACCCGCGCTTGAGGCGTTGTGCCGAAGCAGCAACGCGTCGATGAGCGCTGAATTAGGGGGTTCTTGATGTGGTGTCAAGCAGCCAATCTGCAGTTTGTGAAACTTTCTTGATGTTGTTCCAATATGCGTTGGAGAAGCCGTTTTTTGCTTGCGATCCGTGCGCGAACGCCCTAAACGATCCGCTTGGAATGGGCGATTAGCTCAGTTGGTAGAGCGCTTCGTTTACACCGAAGATGTCGGCAGTTCGAGCCTGTCATCGCCCACCATTCCTCCCTCCCTTACTGGACCGCATTTTTATCGGCTCTCCGATTTCGCCCTGCTCCAGGCCATCATTTCCTTCCTCAGGGAGCGCGTTACGTGCCCGAGATTCGCAAGGCCCGGAAAGATGACCTCGTCGACCTGATGGAGATCTGGCGGCGGTCAGTTCGCGCCACTCATGATTTTCTATCCGAATCGGATTTCCGCGCAATCGAAGCCGATGTTGCCGGTAGCTATCTGCCGGAGGCCAGGCTCTGGGTCGCAGTGGATGGACGCGATTCTCCCCTCGCGTTCATGGGTTTGACGGCAGCGCATGTCGACAGCCTGTTTGTCGACCCGGATGCGCGCGGGAAAGGCCTCGGCGCACAGCTTATTGCCCATGCCCGTCAGGTCGCCGCCAGGCGGCTTACACTCGATGTCAACGAGCAGAACGAGCAGGCGCTCGGCTTTTATCGGAAGATGGGCTTCGCGGTGACGGGACGTTCCCCGCGCGATGGCGACGGCCGCCCATATCCGCTACTGCATATGAGCCTGCGCGCGCCCTGATCGCACTCAAAAAGAACGGGAAGCCATACGGCCAAAAGAAAAGCCGGGTCGAAACCCGGCTTTTCTTGCAGTCATTCAAGGGCGCAATCAGCTGTTGACTGCGTCCTTCAGGCCCTTGCCGGCCGAGAACTTCGGCACGTTGCGGGCCGGGATCTGAACCGTGGCGCCGGTCTGCGGGTTGCGGCCCGTGGAGGCCTCACGCCGCGAAACGGAGAAGTTGCCGAAGCCGACGAGGCGCACGTCCCCACCCTTCTTGAGTTCGCCTTCGATGACGGCGAAAACTGCATCGACCGCGGACTGGGCATCGCTTTTCGAGAGGCCTGCCTCTTCTGCGACTGCGGATACGAGCTCGTTCTTGTTCATGTAATTACCCCTTCCTGATAAGGACCAAGTGATGCGACTCACTCGGCTCGAGGCAGTCTAGGGAGAACATTTGCCGCCACCAAGCACGAAATGCTTTAGAACCCACCCAAAACCGATGTTTTCTGCGGTTTTCGACAGAAAAGCCGGGCACAAAGCCCGGCTTTTGAGAGTTTTGCCGAAAAAGCGGCATCATAATGGGGCGATCCCTTGCGCTGCACCGGTTCAGCGCGCCTGCCGAACCGGCCCTGGGGAAAGCCTTAGAGCGATTTTCCGGAAACGCCGCTCCGCTCAATCTGTCTGCATTTCCCGCATTTGCGCGGACGTCAGGCGATCCGCCTGACTGCAAACTGCTCTAATGGGCGATCGTCTGCCCTTCACCCTCACCGGCCGCCACCTTTGCCGGCTCCACGGGCTCGACCCAATCAATCGGATCGGGCGTGCGGGTGAGCGCATGTTCGAGCACTTCTCCAACGCGGCTGACCGGTACGATTTCGAGACCGTTCTTCACATTCTCGGGAATATCGGCCAGGTCCTTCGCGTTCTCTTCGGGGATAAGCACCTTTTTGATGCCGCCACGCAGCGCCGCAAGGAGCTTTTCCTTCAATCCGCCGATGGGCAGCACGCGGCCGCGCAGGGTGATCTCGCCGGTCATGGCGATGTCCTTGCGCACCGGGATGCCGGTCATGATCGACACAATGGAGGTCGCCATGGCAACGCCTGCCGAAGGGCCATCCTTGGGCGTCGCGCCTTCCGGCACGTGCACGTGAATGTCCTTCTTGTCGAAGACGGGCGGCTCGATGCCGAAATCAACAGCGCGCGAGCGGACATAGGATGCCGCTGCCGAAATCGATTCCTTCATCACGTCGCGCAGATTGCCGGTGACGGTCATCTTGCCCTTGCCGGGCATCATCACACCTTCGATGGTGAGAAGCTCGCCGCCGACCTCCGTCCAGGCAAGGCCGGTCACGACGCCCACCTGATCCTCGCCCTCGGCCTGACCGAAGCGGAAGCGCTGCACGCCCAGATAATCCGACAGGTTGTCCTCGGTCACTTCGACCTTGTCCTTGCCGCCGTCCTTCTTGGCGTTGCGCAGGATTTCCGTCACCGCCTTGCGGGCGAGCTTCATCAGCTCGCGCTCGAGATTGCGGACACCGGCCTCACGCGTGTAGGTGCGGATGATCTGCTGCAGCGCGCCATCGGTCACGGAGAATTCGCGCGCCTCGAGCGCATGCTCGCGCACGGCCTTGGGCAGGAGGTGCCGCTTGGCGATCTCCACCTTCTCATCCTCGGTGTAGCCGGCGATGCGGATGATCTCCATGCGGTCCATCAGCGCCGGCGGAATGTTCAGCGTGTTGGCCGTGGTGACGAACATCACGCTCGACAGGTCATATTCCACCTCGAGATAGTGGTCCATGAAGGTTGAATTCTGCTCCGGGTCGAGAACCTCAAGCAGCGCCGAAGAGGGATCACCACGGAAATCCATGCCCATCTTGTCGATCTCGTCGAGCAGGAAGAGCGGGTTGGACTTTTTCGCCTTCTTCATCGACTGGACGACCTTGCCGGGCATCGAGCCGATATAGGTGCGGCGGTGACCGCGGATTTCAGCCTCATCGCGCACACCGCCGAGCGCCATGCGGACATATTCACGTCCTGTGGCCTTGGCGATGGATTTGGCGAGCGAGGTCTTGCCGACGCCGGGCGGTCCGACGAGGCACAGGATCGGACCCTTGAGCTTCTTCTGACGACTCTGGACGGCCAGATACTCGACAATACGCTCCTTGACCTTCTCAAGACCGAAATGATCGGTGTCGAGCACGTTCTCGGCGAATTCGAGATCGTTCTTGATCTTGCTCGGTTTCTTCCACGGAATGGAGAGCAGCCAGTCAAGATAGTTGCGGACCACCGTGGCCTCGGCCGACATGGGCGACATGGTCTTGAGCTTCTTCAGCTCGGCCTCGGCCTTTTCGCGCGCTTCCTTGGAGAGCTTGGTCTTGCTGATGCGCTCTTCCAGTTCGGCAGCCTCGTTGCGGCCGTCCTCGCCCTCGCCGAGCTCCTTCTGAATGGCCTTCATCTGCTCATTCAGATAGTACTCGCGCTGAGTCTTCTCCATCTGACGCTTGACGCGCGAACGGATACGCTTTTCCACCTGCAGCACGGAAATCTCGGCTTCCATGAAGCCCATGGCCTTTTCAAGCCGCTCGCGAACGGAGAGCGTGGCCAGCATTTCCTGCTTCTCGGGAATCTTGATCGCCAGATGTGAGGCAACTGTATCGGCCAGCTTCGAGTAATCCTCGATCTGGGTCGCGGCGCCCACCACTTCGGGCGAAATCTTCTTGTTGAGCTTTACGTAATTCTCAAAGTCGGAGACCACGGACCGCGCCAGCGCCTCGATCTCCACCTGGTCCTCTTCCGGCTCGGGAAGAAGATCGGCCGTGGCCTCGTGAAACTCCTCACGGTCGGTGAACTGCGAGATGCGCGCACGCGAGGTGCCTTCGACGAGCACCTTGACCGTGCCGTCGGGCAATTTCAGAAGCTGCAGCACATTGGCAAGCGTACCGACGTCGTAAATGCCACTGGGCTCCGGATCATCATCCGCAGCGTTCATCTGCGTGGCCAGCAGGATCTGCCGCTCGGCACCCATCACCTCTTCCAGCGCCTTGATCGACTTGTCGCGGCCGACGAAGAGCGGAACGATCATGTGCGGGAACACCACGATATCGCGCAGGGGCAATACGGGATAAGGAGCGCCACCAGCGGTCTTGGGGGTATCAGTCATGTTTCAGCCTTTTCAAACCGCGACCGCTCAAGAGCCAGTCGCGGGCTTCAGTCTATCCGGCCAGAGCGTTATCCACCAGAAGCAACCGCATTGTTGCGCGATGCGTGAATGGAAACCACCCCACCTTTGCTCCTCCCTTAGTTGGAGACATGAACCGAGAAGATCAAGGGCTTAGGCAGGTTGCGTGGACCGGACACACAGCCTGCAGCCTCTGGCCATCCCGATTGGGGCGATCTGGTGGTTATCAACACCACAAAACACGAACGTCACCGGGGCCAGGCCCCGGTGACGCAGACATGAACACAAACACTTACAGACAAAGGTGATTCGTCAGGCGCTGGCGTTGCCCTTTTCCTGCTCGCGCTCTGCGTAAATGTAGAGCGGGCGGGCATTGCCGGCGACGACCTCGTCGGAGATCACAACTTCCTGAACGCCTTCCAGCGCCGGCAGTTCGAACATGGTGTCGAGCAGGATCGCCTCCATGATCGAACGCAGGCCGCGGGCACCCGTCTTGCGCTCGATCGCCTTGCGGGCGATCGCGGCGAGCGCGTTTTCATGGAAGGTGAGTTCCACATTCTCCATGTCGAACAGACGCTGATACTGCTTGACCAGGGCGTTCTTCGGTTCGCTCAGGATCTGTACAAGAGCGGCCTCGTCCAGGTCTTCCAGCGTCGCCAGAACTGGCAGACGACCGACAAACTCGGGAATGAGGCCGAACTTCAGAAGGTCCTCCGGCTCAACCTGGCGGAACAGTTCGCCCGTCGGCCGATCCTCCGGTGACGCCACCGTCGCGCCAAAGCCGATGGAGGTTTTGCGGCCACGGTCGGAGATGATCCGGTCGAGACCGGCAAATGCGCCGCCGCAGATGAAGAGTATGTTGGCCGTGTCCACCTGCAGGAACTCCTGCTGGGGGTGCTTGCGTCCGCCCTGCGGCGGGACGGAAGCGACCGTGCCTTCCATAATCTTCAGGAGCGCCTGCTGCACGCCCTCGCCTGACACGTCACGCGTGATCGAGGGATTGTCGGACTTGCGCGAAATCTTGTCGATCTCGTCGATATAGACGATGCCGCGCTGCGCACGCTCGACATTGTAATCGGCTGACTGCAGCAGCTTGAGAATGATGTTCTCGACATCCTCACCGACATAGCCGGCTTCGGTAAGCGTCGTCGCATCGGCCATGGTGAAGGGCACGTCGATGATGCGGGCCAGCGTCTGCGCCAGCAATGTCTTGCCGCAGCCCGTCGGGCCGATCAGCAGGATGTTCGACTTGGCCAGTTCCACATCCGCATTCTTCGAGGCGTGGGCAAGGCGCTTGTAGTGATTGTGGACCGCCACGGACAGCACACGCTTGGCGTGGCTCTGGCCGATCACATAATCGTCGAGCACTTCGATGATTTCCTGCGGTGTGGGCACGCCCTCGCGCGACTTCACCATCGAGGATTTGTTTTCCTCGCGGATGATGTCCATGCACAGTTCAACGCACTCATCGCAGATGAAGACAGTCGGTCCCGCAATCAGTTTGCGGACTTCGTGCTGGCTCTTGCCGCAGAAGGAGCAGTACAGCGTGTTCTTGGAGTCCCCGCTGCCGTTGCTGGCCTTGCTCATGTCTTACGTCCTTTCACTACCCACCGGCATGTCGCCCCGTACCTGCCGGGCGGTCATGGCACCCGAAGACGGAATAGCCCCCAGGCGGTCCACGCTCTGTCTTCGAAACGAAACACAAATCCGAAAACGCGGCAACCATACCGAGCCCCTGTCCAGACCTTGGCTTCGGAAACTCAATATAGGCTTAACGTAGGCGTTCACACACCGGCTGCAAACACAAAAATGTGACAGAATTGACGCAATCGACCGCAAATGCGGGCGAAACGCGTGCCGCCCGGCACCAGGCCGGGCCGTCCGTTGATGAAAGCCTGATCGGGAATCAGGAATCAGAGGCTTTCTCGGTCGCGTCGCGCGAACTGACCACCTTGTCGATCAGGCCGAAAGCCAGCGCCTCGTCCGAGGTCATGAAGTGATCGCGGTCGAGCGTCTTCTCGATCGTCTCGTAATCCTGACCCGTGTGTTTCACATAGACTTCATTCAGGCGGCGTTTCAGCTTGATGATGTCCTGCGCGTGGCGTTCGATATCGGACGCCTGCCCCTGGAAGCCACCGGAAGGCTGGTGCACCATGATACGCGCATTGGGCGTTGCAAGGCGCATGTCCTTGTGACCCGCACAAAGAAGCAGCGAGCCCATCGACGCGGCCTGACCGATGCACAGCGTGGAGACCGGGGGCTGGATGAACTGCATCGTGTCGTAAATGGCCATGCCCGAGGTCACCACACCACCCGGCGAGTTGATGTAGAGCGCGATCTCTTTCTTTGGGTTTTCGGCCTCGAGAAAAAGAAGCTGCGCGCAGACCAGCGAGGCCATGCCATCCTCGATTGGGCCGGTGATGAAGATGATGCGCTCTTTGAGAAGACGCGAGAAGATGTCGTAAGCCCGTTCACCCCGGTTCGTCTGCTCGACGACCATGGGCACCAGATTCATGGCGGTATCGACGGGATTCGGCATGAAAATACCTTTCGGTTGGAAGTCGCACGCCGCAAATCTGGCGCGCGCAAAGCGGCAGAATCGTTTGGTTCAACGGGATAGATAGGATGCCCCCTTCCCCTGACGCAAGAGCAAGCGCTTATCAAGATGGTCGTCGGCCGCCGATTCGCCGGGTATGAATAGCGACCTGCGCCGCACGACACCGCACATTCTGGAAGCCGGATCGCCACCACAATGCACACCAGGCCTGCCTATCTCCAGTTCGACGCTGATCGAAAATCCGTCCAGCTCGACCCGCACCAGCCGGAATTCGTTTGCAATCCTTATGACGCCTACGCGTTCCTCCATGCGCAGGAACCGGCCTTCTTCTGGGAAAATTACGGCTTCTGGTGCCTGATCGATCATGACGGCGTCAATCGCGCGCTGCGCGACCGGCGCCTCGGGCGCCAGCAGCCCGACGGGCGCAAGCCGGATCCTGCGTCCCGAACGCATCTTGCCCATTTCGACGCGGTCGAGGCGAACTCCATGCTTGAGCTGGAACCGCCAGTCCACACGCGGCTCAGAAAACTCGTCAACCGCGCCTTCGTTTCGCGTCAGGTGGAGCGCCTGCGCCCGCGCGTCGAAGCACTTTGCCATGACCTGATCACCGGCTTCGAGCGGGATCGCGAGGCGGAGCTCCTTGCCGCCTACGCAACGCCCATACCGCTGGTCATCATCACGGAAATGCTTGGCGTTCCGGGCGAAATGGGGCCGCAACTGGTCGAGTGGTCGCACCGTATGGTGGCCATGTATATGCATGGCTCGGATGAGGAAACCCAGCGCCGCGCCGACGCGGCCGCACGCGACTTCTCCGCCTTCATCCGTGCCCATGCCGTGAAGCGGCGTGCCTCTCCCGGCGATGACCTGCTAAGCCTTCTGATCTCCGCGAAAGAAGATGGTGAGCAGCTTTCCGAAGATGAACTCGCTTCTTCTGCGATCCTGCTCCTGAATGCGGGACACGAAGCGACCGTGCACCAGCTCGGCAATGCCATATCCACCATTCTTGCGCAGGGCGGCGACCCGCGCCGCTTCTTCGCCTCCGAGGCCGAGACGGCGGCCACGGTCGAGGAATGCCTGCGCTACGATCCGCCGCTGCACATGTTCACACGCTACGCCTACGAGACAGTTGAGGTCACGGCTGGCCTCACCCTGAATCCCGGCGAAACCGTGGGGCTGATGCTGGGTGCGGCCAACAGCGACCCGCGCGCCTTCGATCATCCGCGCAACTTCCGGCCCGGTCGTGGAGATCAAAAGAACGTCTCGTTCGGTGCCGGCATCCATTTCTGTATAGGTGCGCCGCTGGCGCGACTGGAAATGCAGGTGGGATTGAAAGTTCTGTTCGAACGCCTGCCCTCGCTCGCTCTGAAGGCGCCACCGGCCTATGGCGACACCTATCACTTTCATGGACTTGAGCGGCTCGACTGCCGCTGGAACACTGGCTCTTGACGAGGCTCGGTCTCGCGCGAAATGGAAACGGCACGGGCCAAAGAGCCCGCGCCACATAAAAAAGCCAAGCAAGCGTATCTGGTTCAGATCTGGGCCAATGCCTGCTCCAGATCGGCGATGATGTCTTCCACATCCTCGATGCCGATCGACAAACGGATAACATCGACGCCTGCACCAGCTGCAGCCTTCTGCTCGTCGGAAAGCTGGCGATGTGTGGTGGAGGCAGGGTGAATGATGAGCGACTTGGTGTCGCCGATGTTGGCCAGATGCGAGAAGAGCTCGACACTCTCCACCACCTTCACGCCGGCATCGAAACCGTCTTTCAGGCCGAAAGTGAAGACAGCACCCGCCCCCTTGGGCGAATATTTTTTCATGAGGCCGTGATTGGGATCGTCGGGCAGGCCCGGATAGGAAACCCAGGACACTTTGTCGTGGCCCTTCAGCCAATCGGCCACCCTGAGCGCGTTGTCGCTGTGGCGCTGCATGCGGAGCGCGAGCGTCTCAATACCTGTGAGGATCAGGAACGCGTTGAAGGGTGAGATCGCCGGGCCGAAATCGCGCAGGCCAAGCACGCGGGCGGCAATCGCGAAGGCAAAATTGCCAAAGGTCTCGTGCAGCACCATGCCGCCATATTCTGGGCGCGGCTCGGACAACATCGGATATTTGCCCGACTTCGACCAGTCGAACGTACCACCATCGACCAGCACACCGCCCACGGAATTGCCGTGGCCGCCCATGAACTTGGTCAGCGAGTGCAGAACAATATCCGCGCCGTGCTCAATGGGGCGCAACAGATAGGGCGATGCCATCGTGTTGTCGACAATGAATGGCAGGCCGTGCCTGCGGGCGATGTCGCCGATCTTCTCCAGATCGACAAAGGTGCCGCCGGGATTGGCGAGGCTTTCGACAAAGATCGCCTGCGTATCTTCGTCGATCTGGCTTTCGAAACTGTCGAGATCCTCCGGATCGGCCCAGCGCACATGCCAGTCGAAATTCTTGAAGGCATGGCCGAACTGGTTGATCGAACCGCCATAAAGCTTTTTGGCCGCGATGAAATTCGCACCCGGCTTCATGATCGTGTGGAACGTCAGAAGCTGTGCGGCATGGCCCGACGCTGTCGCGAGTGCCGCCGTGCCGCCCTCAAGGGCCGCGACGCGCTCTTCAAGCACAGCCTGGGTCGGGTTCATGATGCGGGTGTAGATATTGCCGAATGCCTTGAGGCCGAACAGCGAGGCGGCATGGTCCGCATCGTCGAAGACATAGGAGGTGGTCTGGTAGATCGGCGTGGCGCGTGCGCCTGTCGCCGGATCGGGCTGGGCTCCTGCATGCACCGCCAGCGTGTCGAAACCGGGCGTACGCTCACTCATGACTATTCCTCCATAAACAAATATTCGGTGGGGCATCAATACAGAGCGCGCCGTCGCAGGAAAAGGCGTTTTGTCCCTGCCGGCCGCACGCGCCTGAAAAATCAGCGCTGACGAATGCCGAAACTCTGAAAACCTTTGCGCATGATGGGCTTTTTCGAGGAAATGACCCGGCTGTTGACGCCATTCCAGCCGATTTCACGTGAAAGCCGCGCATATTCGATCTTGGGACAGCGGTCCATGACCACCCTGATGCCCTTTTCCTCCAGCTTCGCGGCCGAGGCGTCGTCGCGTACGGTAAGCTGCATCCACACAACCCCGGGGAGCGGGTCCATCGCCAGGATTTCATCCGTCACGCCGGGAATGGCTGCGGAGGGACGGAAGATGTCGACCATGTCGACCGGCTCCGGCAGATCGGCGAGCCGGGCAACGACCGGGCGGCCGGCGATCTCCCTGCCCGCCTGCCCCGGATTGACGGGGAACACGGTATAGCCCTTGTCGATTAGATATTTCGTCACGAAGAAACTCGGGCGCACCTCATTGGCCGACGCGCCGACAATGGCGACGGTCTTCACCGTGTTCAAAATATTGGAGATGTAGGCGTCGTCGTATTTGTCGTGGTTCATCGTTGCTCCCGGAATTTGCAGTGTCAGAACGCCCGCCGCGCCGCGCGGTGCCACTGGCAGCATGGTCGCCTGCGCCGGCCCTGAAAATCACGGCCAACCTCATTGTCGGCGCAAACGCAGTTCATGATATGGTTTCCGCTCAGCACAGCCGCGGATAAACAAGGGGGTCGAACATGTTGAGATATGCAGTACTGGCCTTCGGAGCGATCATCATCGCCAGCCCGGCCGAAGCCATATCCCGTTACACCTCAACTGCCATGAGCTGCGCCGAGGTGCAAGCGAGGATCGCCTCCGAAGGCGCTGCGATAATGCGCTACCAGTCGCGCAACAACCCCAGCCTCCCGCGCTATGACCGCTATGTGGCGAACGAGCGGCTTTGCCCCGTCGGCCATATCGGCGCACGCGACACCATTCCCACCGCAGACCGCGCCCACTGTCCGGTGCTGCGTTGCAAGCCGGAGATAAGGGAGCGGCTTTTCCGGCACCCCTGGGTGTTCTCGAACTGATCTGCCACAGCATCGCGCATGACCAGGACTGCGCATTTTGGCCAGCCTCCGACGCACCCTGAATTGATATATTTGGGAACAGAAAAAATCCTTTATTTATTTATGTTTATAACCGCTTTTGTCTCCATTTGACCTGCGGCATTACTTCCCGCCGCCCCTCTCCCGAACGCCACGTTCCATCGGAGAGGCGCCGTCCTGTAACGATGCTCAGAAAGGGAAGCTATGCGCAAGTCGTTGGTCGTAATCGTCGGTGTGGTCTTGCTGTTTCCAAACAACAGCACATGGGCAGCCGGTCAGTCCTGCCAGCAGATCCAGGCAGCCATCAGGGAACACGGATCCATCATCCTTCGCTATCCATCGGGCAATGGCGGGCCCATCCAACGCTATGACCGGTTCGTGGCGAACCTCAATGAATGCCCTGCCGCATTCAATACATTGAAGATCCGGCACGTCCCCACCCTCGATACCGATGCCTGTCCCCTGCACATATGCTGGAACAATGATTGACGCCGGTGGGGGGCGGTGCCCGCTGCGGGTGGCACGTCTACCGCCCGCAGCCTGCACATCTCATTTGCCCTGCCATTCAGGCGCACGCTTCTCGATGAAGGCACCGATGCCTTCTTCCGCGTCCCGCGCCATCATGTTCTCCACCATCACCCGGACCGTGTAGTCATAGGCCTGCGAAAGCGCCATTTCGGCCTGTGCGTAAAACGCTTCCTTGCCGATCCTGAGCGTCAAAGGTGATTTGGAAGCAATGGTTTGTGCGAAATTCATCGCAGTCTGATTCAAGACCTCCTGCGGCACCACGCGGTTGACGAGACCGAACGAAAGCGCGGTCTGCGCATCGATCATCTCTCCCGTCAGCAACATCTCCATGGCGTGTTTGCGCGAAACATTCCGCGACAGCGCCACCATCGGCGTCGAACAGAAAAGACCTATGTTGACGCCGGGCGTCGCAAACCGCGCCGTCTCGCCTGCCACCGCAAGATCGCAGGAGGCGACGAGCTGGCAGCCGGCGGCGGTGGCGACCCCGCTCACCTCGGCGATCACCGGCTTGGGATGACGCACGATGGTCTGCATCAGGCTGGCGCAGAGACGCATTGTTTCTTCAAAGAATTCCCTGCCCCGGTCGGCGTCGGCCCGATGCGCCGTCAGTTCCTTCAGATCGTGGCCCGCGCAAAACACCTTGCCTTCGGAGCGCAGAACGATGACACGCACCGCGTCGTCGTCGCGGGCGCGCTCGAGCGCGCCCTTCAGCGCCTCCATCATGGCAATCGACAGCGCGTTGGCAGGCGGGCTTGCAAGCGTCAGCTGCAGGATCCCGCCCGCCTCGCTCACCGCGACCGGTGCCTCTATCGTCTCCTGAACTGCTGCCGCGTCGGCCATGGTCTTCCTCCCTGGGTCAAATGCGTCGTCACCTTAGTGCCGCTTGTGTTGTTGCTGCAATCCGGCAATTCTCTCACTTGCCGGCCGCCGTCGCAAAGCGCCAGCCAGGAAAGAATGGGAGGACAGTGTTTATGGATGCCCGAAGCGGATCGAGCACGTTTCAGCCGGTGATGGACGCCGAGGAGGTCAATCTCTATCTGCGCGACGTGTTTCCGCAGGCCTGCAGCGGTGAGGTTCCCGATTATCGCGCGCTCAATGTCTCTCCGGGTGGCTGTACGGTGCGGCTTGAGGCCGGGTTCCGGCATCTGCGTCCCGGCGACACGGTTTCCGGCCCATCACTCTTCGCGCTGGCCGATATCGGCGGCTATGTGTGCGCGCTCTCCCATATCGGCCGCAAGGCGCTCGCCGTGACCACCAACCTCAACATTAACTTCATGCGCAAGGCCGGCCCCGGCACGGTGGACGGCCATTGCCGCATTCTGAAACTCGGCCGACGGCTGATGGTTTTCGAGGCCGAACTGGTGGCAGGCGATACAGGCGAAACCGTCGCTCACGCCACCGGCACCTACTCGATCCCGCCCGCCGAATGAGCCGTTTTGCCTCAGAAATGCGGCAAACAGCGCTGATTTATAGCGGTATCTAAATACCTTAATTTTAACATGTTGTTTTTATTGGTGTTTTCACGACGACATTCAAAATATTGCACTTGACGCCCATCCCGCGCCCCTATAGGTAACCAGCGCTGCACCTCAAATGTGGTGCTGCAATGGTTTGAACTGATCGCGGCCCCACGGGCGAGACGGTCGCAAACACAAGCAACAAGAAACGCCCAGCCTCAGGGCCGGGTTCATGAAAGTGGAAAACGACCCATGAAAACCTTTTCGCAGAAGCCTGCGGAAGTGACGAAGAAGTGGATCCTGATCGACGCCGAAGGCGTTGTTGTCGGCCGTCTCGCTTCCATCGTTGCAAACCGTCTCCGCGGCAAGCACAAGCCCACCTTCACCCCGCATGTTGACGATGGCGACAATGTCATCATCATCAATGCCGACAAGGTTGTGCTGACCGGCAAGAAATACACCGACAAGAAATACTACTGGCACACGGGCCATCCCGGCGGCATCAAGGAGCGCACCGCGCGCCAGCTGCTCGAGGGGCGGTTCCCCGAGCGTCTGCTGGAGAAGGCCGTTGAGCGCATGATCCCGCGCGGTCCGCTTGGCCGCCGCCAGATGAAAAATCTGCGCGTCTACGCCGGCGCCGAGCATCCGCACGCCGCCCAGAACCCGGAGACGCTCGACGTCGCCGCCATGAGCAAGAAGAATGTGAGGGCCCAGTAATGGCCGAAATCAATTCCCTCGAAGAGCTGGGTGCGGCAACCGCTGCGCAGACCGCCGAGCAGGAAGCTCCGGTGCATGTGCAGAAGCTGGACGCCCAGGGCCGCGCTTACGCCACCGGCAAGCGCAAGAACGCCATTGCCCGCGTGTGGGTCAAGCCGGGCTCCGGCAAGATCACCGTCAACGGCAAGGAGTTCCAGGCATATTTCGCACGCCCGGTTCTGCAGATGATCCTGCAGCAGCCGATCGTCGCTGCCGACCGCAACGGTCAGTACGACATCGTCGCAACCGTCGTCGGCGGCGGTCTGTCCGGCCAGGCCGGTGCCGTTCGTCACGGTATCTCCAAGGCCCTGACCCATTACGAGCCGGCGCTGCGAGGCGTCCTCAAGAAGGGTGGCTTCCTGACCCGCGACAGCCGCGTGGTCGAGCGCAAGAAGTATGGCCGGGCAAAGGCTCGCCGCTCGTTCCAGTTCTCCAAGCGCTAAGCTTCCAGAACTGCCGGATACGAAAAGCGGGCCTTCGGGTCCGCTTTTTTCTTGCGCAGATTCTGGCTTGACCCTACCCATTTGGGTCGCCACAGGAGGAGCCCATGCCGTCGAACTCGATCGACCACGCTTTCACCGCCCGCACGCTGACGGGCGCTGCCAGCGACCCCACCTATGCGGGGGCGCTCTCCTTCATGCGCCGCAAATTCACCAAGTCGCTTAAAGGCGCGGATGCAGTGATCTGGGGCATCCCGTTCGACGCAGCGGTATCCAACCGCCCCGGCGCGCGCTTCGGCCCGCAGGCGATCCGCCGCGCCTCGGCGATCTTCGACAATGATCCGCAATACCCATTTGGCGCGGATCTGTTCGAGACGATGTCCGTCATCGACTATGGCGACTGCCTGCTCGATTATGGCAATCATCAGAAGACGCCGGCGACGATCGAGCGGGAAGCTGCGAAAATTCTCAAATCCGGCGCATTCCTTCTCTCACTCGGCGGCGATCACTTCGTCACCTGGCCGCTTTTGAAAGCGCATGCGGCAAAGCACGGGCCCCTCGCCCTCGTCCAGTTCGATGCGCATCAGGACACATGGCACGACGATGGCAGGCGGATCGACCACGGATCCTTTGTCGGGCGCGCGGTGCGCGACGGCGTGATCGATCCGGCGGCATCCATCCAGGTCGGCATTCGCACCCACGCGCCGGAGGATTGCGGCATCGCCATCCTGCATGGCTATGACGTGGAAGAAATGAAGGCCGGCGAAATCGCCGAAGCCATTCTCGCACGCGTCGGCCATCGCCCCGCCTATGTCACCTTCGACATTGACTGCCTCGACCCGGCCTTCGCGCCGGGCACCGGAACGCCGGTGGCCGGCGGCCCATCCAGCGCGAAGATGCTTTCAGTGCTGCGCCAGCTCGGCGCGCTGGAGATTGTTGGCGCGGATATTGTTGAGGTGGCTCCTGCCTATGACCACGCGGATGTGACAGCCATCGCGGGGGCGACCATCGCCATGCACTATCTCGGCCTTCTCGCGGCGCGAAAACGACGATGAGAGCTGAAGCATCGATTCAGGCGCTTTACGGGTTGATTCCGAACGCGTGCGCAACCAGTTGAAATACGACTCTTTTTCAGGACTGACATCATGACGGCGAAAATCTTCATCGACGGCGAACACGGCACCACCGGCCTGCAGATCAGGGCACCTCTGGCCGAACGCCGCGACATCGAAGTGATCTCCATCCCCGCCGAGAAGCGCAAGGATCCGGCAGCGCGTGCGGAATTCCTCAACGCCGCCGACATCGCCATTCTGTGCCTGCCGGACGATGCAGCGCGCGAAAGCGTCTCGCTGATCGACAATGACACAACGCGCGTCATCGATGCCTCCACGGCCCATCGCGTCGCCGAAGGCTGGGTCTATGGCTTTGCCGAGATGGACAAGGCTCAAAGCGCTGCGATCCGCAATGCCAAACGTGTTGCCAATCCCGGTTGCTGGCCGCAGGGCTCCATCGCCTTCCTGCGTCCGCTGATCGGTGCCGGCCTGCTGCCGGCCGACCTGCCTGTCACTGTCAACGGCATTTCGGGCTATTCGGGTGGTGGCCGCAACATGATCGAAGATTATGAGGCCAGAGGCGCCGACGCGCCCAAATTCATGCCTTACGGGCTGACGCTCAACCACAAGCACCTGCCGGAGCTGCAGACCTATGCCAAGCTTGCCGGTGTGCCGCTGATGCAGCCGGCAGTGGGCAATTTTGCCCAGGGCATGCTGACCGCCCTGCCCCTGCAGCTCGGCCATCTCGACCGCGTGCCCTCGGGCGCGGAACTCCACACAGCACTCGCCGACCATTACGGCGCGATTGAGGGCGGTGTGGTAAAGGTTGCCCCGCTCGCGTCAATCGAACGCACGGCGGATATCGATCCCGAGATCCACAACGACACCAACACAATGACGCTGCACGTCTTTGCCAACGACGCCCGCGCGCAGGCTCTGCTCGTCGCCGTCTACGACAATCTCGGCAAGGGCGCTTCGGGCGCGGCCGTACAGAACATGGATCTGATGATCGGAAGCGATGGCCGATAACGCCACAGCAGCGCCCCTGCCACCAGACTTTCCGCCAGACTGGGACATCGTCTCGGCCCGGCTCATGGCGGACACGCCGGCAAGCCATATCTGGGAAGTGACACGCCGCGGCGGCGACATCGCCGTGGTCAAGGACCACAAGCCCGCCGGGCTGGAGAATTACGAGACCGGCGCGCTCCTCCTGCTATGGCGGGCGAGCCGCGATGCGGTGCAGCTGATCGACCGGCACAACAACGCCCATCTGCTCGAGCACGCGGGTGATCGCACGCTGCTCGACGTGCTCGATGGGAGCGGTGACGAGGCGGCGAACACGCTGGCGGCCGAGATGCTTGCCCGGCTGGCCGGCGATGCCGGTCCGCCTGTGCCCCCAGGTCTGACGCCGCTGCGGGACCATTTCCGCAGCCTGTTCGCGAAGGCCCGCCAGGACCGCGGCTCTGGCCGGGAAACGCCGTTGACGCGCGCGGCATCCATCGTCGACGACCTCTTGTCGAACCAGCGCGACGTGCGCCCCCTGCATGGCGACTTCCATCACGAGAACATGATGCTCGGCCCTCGCGGCTGGCTGCTGATCGATCCGACGGGCGTTGTGGGCGACGCCTGCTACGACGCAGCCAACCTTTTCTACAATCCGCTGGAGCGCGACGATCTGCGCAACGATCCGGACCGCGCCGCGCGGCTTGCCGCGCTCCTCTCGCGCCGACTCGGACGCGATGCGGGCGATTTCCTGCGCTACGGCTTCGGCCACGCCTGCCTCTCGGCTTCGTGGCACCTAGAAGACGGCAACGGGGAGGAAGCCGCGCGCAGCCTTGCCGTCGCGCGTGCTTTGGAAGCAGCGCTTCAGTAAATCTCGTCTTCCGTCTGGCGCTGCGCCGGCAGAGGATAAGGCCCCTTGGTTGCCCGCCAATGCGCACAGGCGAAGAAGAGCACGACGAGCGCCACGCCCTGATGGGTCAACGCAACATCGATCGGCACGACCATGATGAGTGTCACGATGCCGATGGCCGCCTGCGCCAGAACCAGAACCGCAAAGAGGATCGTGCGGCGCGCATGTGTCGTCCCCGGCGCGCGGCGGATCGCGAACACCATCTGCCAGAGCGCCAGAACGAGCAGCGCATAGGCACCCAGCCTGTGCACGAACTGCACCATCTTCGGGTTCTCGAAGAAATTGATCAGGGCCGGCGTCTGCGCGAAGAGACCTCCGGGCACCAGCGCACCGTCCATCAACGGCCAGGTGTTGTAGGTCATGCCCGCACGCAGACCGGCAACAAGGCCGCCAAGATAGATCTGAAACAGCACCGCCACCACCATCCAGCCGGCGAAGCGGCGTATGCCCTCATCCGCCCTTCCCGCCGAGTGTGGCGCGAGGCCACGCGCGACGAGCGCGGTCGCGGCGAAGATCAGGCAGGCGATGGTGAGATGCGTTGCAAGCCGGTACTGGCTCACATCGACCCGGTCGACCAGGCCGGAGGCGACCATCCACCAGCCGACCGCACCCTGCAGGCCACCCAGCGCCAGAATGCCAAGAAGCTTCGGCTTCAGGCTGCTTTCGAGCCGCCCCGTCAACCAGAAAAAGGCCAGCGGCAGCGCAAAAACGAAGCCAACACCGCGCGCCAGCAGCCGGTGCGCCCACTCCCACCAGAAGATGGTCTTGAAATCATCGAGGCTCATGCCCTTGTTGATCTGCTGGTATTCGGGAATCTGGCGGTATTTCTCCAGTTCCTCCTGCCATTCGGCCTCGCTCAGCGGCGGGATGACGCCGTGAATCGGCTTCCATTCGGTGATGGAAAGGCCCGATTCCGTCAACCGGGTCGCCCCGCCGACGATCACCAGCGCAAACAGGGTAAAAAGCACGAAATAAAGCCAGAAGCGCACGAATTTGCGGTTGCGCAAAAGTGTCTCCTGCGAGACGTCTACCCTTGCAGCACTGGAAGCGGTCATATCCACAGCGTCAGCCATCGTCATTTTGGAAGTTGACCGTTGGTGAACCAAAGCCACCTGACTTGCAAGCCGAACCGGCCTTTGCGCGACAAGCCGTCGCGCTGCGTGGGGCCTGCGATTGCATCGCGTCTCCGAGCGTTTTATGAAGCGCGCGAAAGGTATTTTTCATGCCCGTACGTCTTCGAAAATTCATCGGCATGGTCGCGCTCGTCGCGCTTGTGGCCGTCTACGCCATCCTCTCGACCGCGATCGCCGTGGCGCAACTGGCCGAATCCGGCCCGCTGGTTCACCTTGCCTATTTCTTCCTGTCCGGCCTTCTGTGGATCATCCCGGCGATGTTCATCATCCGCTGGATGATCGGCAAGCCCGAGGGCGGCGCCTGATCCGTCGATCTTTCTTTCACCTTTTGTCGGTATTCAGAAGCAACGCTGCCAGAGGGGCGGCTTTGACGACTGCGATGAAAGATGACGTTTGCAAAGCAGCCAGTAAGGGTGTCTGCCACCGGCGGTAACGCTGAGGAAGGCCTCGGCGTCGAGGTCCGCGACGCCAACGCTGTGACGCTGCAGCGCTATCGCGAAGACTGCGGCGATGCCCGCTTCATGCCTGCTCAAAGCCCCGATTGGGTGGTGGCCTGGGCGAAGCATGCACCGCACCCTCCCATTATCGCCCGGCTTTGCGACGGGGACGGCCACCTGATGAGCCTGGCGCTCGAAGTTGCCCGACAGGGCCGCTTTGGCGTTGCCCGCTTCATCGGCGACCGCCACGCCAATGGCAATTTCCCGGCACTGAACCGCAGGGTTCGCGACGGATTGCCCGGCTCACACCTTCAAATGCTGGTCGACGCTATCCGTCATGCCCGGCCGGATATCGACCTGCTGGTGCTCGAGCGGCAGGTACGCAACTGCGGAGATCAGACCAACCCGCTCTCTGGCTGGCCCCACGGCGACAGCCCCAACGTCTCGCTCGCCGTCGACCTCGAAGGCGGCTTCGACGCGGTTCTCGAACGCTCCAGCGGAAAGCGGAAGCGCAAGCAGCATCGCTCGCAGGCGCGCAAGCTCGAGGCGGCGGGCGGCTATGAGCGCCGTCTGGCAGGCTCACGTGCCGAGGCCGAGGCGATGCTGGACGCCTTCTTTGACATGAAGGCGCACCGCTTCGCGCTGATGGGCGTTCAGGACGTTTTCGCGCCTGACCGCGTAAAAGCCTCTTTCCGTACGCTCTTCGGCGATGCGGCGGAGATGCAGAACCCGGGCTTTGTGCTTCACGGGCTGGAGGTGGCCGGCAGGCTCCGCGCCGTGACCGGCTCGAGCCGCGTTGGCGAACGCCTGATCTGCGAGTTCAGCTCGTTTGCCGACGATGAGCTGAGCGAAGCGAGTCCGGGCCGTTTCCTGTTTTACGAAAACATCGAGGACGCCTGCTCACAGGGGCTGAAGATCTATGATTTCAGCGTTGGCGACGAATATTACAAACGACTGTGGTGCGATCTGGAAACCATCCAGTTCGACACGTTCGTGCCCCTGACGGCGAAAGGCCGCGCCGCTGCGCTGACTCGCGCTGGCATCGCCCGCGCCAAGCGCCTGATCAACAACAATCCCAGGCTCTGGGCAACTGCGAAAGCCGTTCGGCGCCGGCTGGCGCTGCTGCGTGGCTGAACCGGGCTCAGGCCGCGTCGCGGCACCAAGATCAGGCCGCGTCGCGGCCGGGCGGGGCCGGCGGCATGCGGTGGCCAGCCGGTGAAACGAGGATCGGGGCATCGACGCCGCTTTCACGCAGGTCGTCAAGCATCTCGACCGCCATGTCCCCCTCCTCCGGATCGACCATGCTCACCAGAACCTCGGTGTCGGAAGACAGGAGACGCCGGATATCCCGGGCATCTGATGGACCACACTCGACAATCACCACATCATAGGCGGCCGACAGGGATTCCATGATGATCGGCAGCCGGTCTGCCGCCCGCATGGCGCGTTTCGGATCGGCCGTTCCGACCGGAATGATGTGGCACTCGGAAAAGAGGTCCGTGTGGATCACATCGGCAAACTGCGCTTCCGAGGCGAGAAGGTTTGTAATACCGGCATAGGCAACGCTTTCGAGCATCGGCAGCGACGCAGCGCCTGAAGCGGTGAGGTCGAGCAGCAGAACGCGCAGGCCGGAATCGGCCACGTCCCGCGCCACCAGAACCGAGGCCGCCGCCGCTTCATCGCCCTCCGGTGAGATGAACAGGGCGCGGCCTGCGCCACCCGCCACCAGCCGTTCCGACGCCTGTTCAATGTCGATCTCGCCATAGCGCACCGGTTGCACGGGTTCCCGCCGCGTCTCAGGTCGCTTGGGAAAGATCGGTATGTGCGCCCTTTCGGCGTCCAGATCCGTGAGTTCCGGCTCGTCGGAATGGACCTCCATCAACGGCTCCGCGCGCGGCATTCGCGCCGTCGCGGGCACCGGAGCCGGGACACCCGCTGTCGGGCGCATGGCCCGGCCGCTGAAAAGCTCCTGCAGGAGCGTCATGACGGCCATGACCAGAAGCGACGCGACAAAGGCCGCCACCGTGATCGGCAAGATCTTTGGGAAATAAGGTTCGCTCGGGGTGATGGCACGCGAGAAGATGCGTACATCTGCCGGCAGGTAATTCCGGTCGCTGCGCGACGCGGCCTCACGATAGCGCGTCAGATAGGATTCAAGCAGTTCGCGCTGGGCGGCGGCTTCGCGTTCCAGAGCCCTCAGCTCCACCTGTTCTTCTTCGGCAAGCGCGGATGCGGATTTCAGGCGGTTGAGTTCTGCGGTCAGCTCTTCCTCACGCCGCTCAGCCGTCGCTGCCTCGGCCTCAAAGCTGGCAAGCACCTTGTTGGCTTCACTCCTGATCTGCGCATCGAGATCGGCAAGCTGGGACCGCAGCGCGCGAATGCGCGGATGATTGCCGAGCAGCGTCGTCGAGAGATCGGCGATCTGTGCGTTGAGCTCCACCTGTCTTTCGCGCAGGCGCTGGATGAGCGGCGACGCCATGACTTCGGGCAGCGTTTCCACCGAAGCGCCGCTTTGAAGCGCACTGCGAACCGAAGCGGCCTGTGCCGTCGCCGCAGACCGGTTCGCGCGGGTGCGGGAAAGCTCGCTCGAAAGTTCGGCAAGCTGTTGTGTGGCCAGGACGGTGTTGTTCTGGCCAAGCAGAAGATCGGACTGCGCCCGGTATTCGGCGACACGCGCTTCGGCTTCCTTCACGCGCTCGCGCAGATCCTGGATTTCCGGCTCGAGCCACTGGGTTGCACTGGTGTTCGACTGGAGCTTTGCATCGCTCTGCACCGCCACATATGCGTCGGCCACGGCATTGGGAATTTCAGCCGCGAGCTTGGGATCTTCCGACGAAAACTCGATGACGATGACGCGCGAATTCTCCACACGGTAGACCGTCAGGCGCTCGCGGAACGCGCGCAGAACCTTTTCTTCCGCCGTTCCTTCAACAGGAGCACTTTTGAGGCCGGCCATCTCAAGCAGACCGGACAGAAGGGAACCACCGTCACCGGCAAACTCGCCGCGATTGGCAAGATTGTAGTCCTCGGCCACGCGCGTGAGAATTTCGGTGGAGGTGATCAGCTCGACCTGGCTTGCCACCCCCTCACCGTCGAGGATCGGACGATCACCGTCATTCACGCCCTGCGGGCGGGTGTAGATGGATTCTCGGGTCTCGATCAGCAGGCGTGTCTGGGCGCGATATTGCGGCGTCACCGCATAGGTAACCGCAAAAACCAGTCCCGTGATGACGAGTGCGGCGAAGAGAATGCGTGGCCATTTTTGCCGGACACTGGCAAAAAGCCGGCCCAGGTCGACATCCACGTCACCATGCGCGATCTGATCGCTGTTCATCCAGTTGGCTCCCAATCTGCTCGACGCCAAGGTAAACGGGCATAGTAACCAGCCGGTTAAAGCTTCGCGCCTGCCGCTAGATTGAAAAAGCATGCGCGTTATGGGGGTATAAGGCGCAACTTTACCCGACATTAACCCTAACGGATGGATAAAACGAGCATGGTGCCTGCTTTCGTGAAGATGTCGAAGACAGATCACGGGCGGGACTGGATGACGTCAGAGGTTTGCAGTCGGTCATGATGAAAACAGCCAAACTCCTGCCAGTGCTGGCAGCTTTCGTCCTTGCTGCGGGCTGTTCGGGATACCGCCCGGCGCCGGCGGCATTTCACGAAGCGCTTTACCAGCCCTATGTGCTCGACGCTGGAGATTCACTGCGTGTCACCGTTTTCGATCAGGACAACCTGACCAACACCTACAGCGTCGACCAGGCCGGTTACATCGCATTTCCGCTGATCGGTTCGGTTCCTGCCCGCGGCAAGACCTCAAAACAGGTTGAACAGTCCATTGCCGGCATGCTCAGGCAGGGTTATCTACGCGATCCGGATGTATCCGTGGAGATCGACCGCTACCGCCCTGTCTTCGTGATGGGCGAAGTCGGAGCGCCCGGACAGTATTCCTATGTTCCAGGCATGACGGTTCAAAAGGCCGTGGCCGCCGCTGGCGGTTTCAGCCCGCGCGCCAACCAGAACAATGTCGACATAACCCGCGATATCAACGGCAAGGTCATGACCGGTCGTGTCGTAACGTCCGATCCGCTTCTTCCCGGTGACACGGTCTATGTCCGCGAACGCCTGTTCTGAAGCGCATCCTCCAATAAGGGCCAAGGCCGTGCCGACCGGCGAAAAGCTGAGGATCGTCCATTGTTTTCGCTCTCCCGTTGGTGGAATTTTTCGCCATGTTCGTGATTTGTGCGATGCGCAGCGTGCCGCCGGGCACGAGGTCGGCATAATCTGCGATTCCACCACGGGCGGGGCGTATGAGACGAACCTCATCGCGGAACTGGAACCGCGTCTTTCGCTGGGGGTGAAGCGGACGCCCATGCAGCGTCATATAGGACTTGGCGATCTGACCGCTGCGCGGCGCGCCTATGGCGTCGTACGCGAGATGCGTCCCGACGTCCTTCACGGTCACGGCGCCAAGGGCGGCGTCTATGCACGCGTCTTCGGCACCCTGATGCGATTGTCCGGCCAGAGGCCCGCACGCATCTATTCCCCCCACGGCGGCAGCCTGCATTACGCCGCAGAGACCGCCACCGGTCGCTTCTTCTTCTCGATCGAGCGCATGATGGATCGCCTGACCGATCACATCCTGTTCGTTTCGGACTATGAGCGGCGCACATTCGAGCAAAAGGTCGGCGTTCCGCGCGCGCCCTTCACGCTCGTCTATAACGGCCTTACCACTGACGAGTTCGCCCCGGTCCAGACGATGCCGGGCGCGGCCGATTTCCTCTACATCGGCATGATGCGCGACCTGAAAGGCCCCGACCTTTTCATCGATGCGCTGGCGCTGGCGGAGAAATCGCTTGATCGCAGCCTCACCGCCGTCATGGTTGGAGACGGCGACGATCTCGGGCGTTACAGGCGCCAGGCGCAGGATCTTGGATTTGGCGACCGCATCCGCTTCCTGCCGGCCATGCCCGCCCGCGATGCGTTTTCACTGGCACGAATCATGGTGGTCCCCTCGCGCGCCGAGGCCATGCCCTATATCGTGCTTGAGGCACTGGCGGCAGGCCGCACGCTGATCGCCAGTTCGGTGGGCGGAATTCCAGAGATCTTCGGCGAGGATTCCCCTGCCCTCACGCAGCCGGATTCCGAAGCCATTGCCGCAAAAATGCGTCTGGCATTATCCGATCAAACAGCCTTTCACGCGATCATGCCGTCGCGCGATGATCTTCGAACGCGCTTCGGTGCGGACGTCATGGCCGCAGCCATAGAGACTGCCTACCGCGCCAGCCTGAAAGCAAATCGTTAAGCAAGAAAACGAGCATTTCCGGCAATCCGTTGCCTGAAACAGAATCTTAGCCCCCTCCCACTTATGTTGCGGTCGCAAAAGTCAGGGGGCATTGCCGTTCATGAACCAGATCGACCCGAAGCGGCTCCAGACGTCGAGGGCACCGCGAAAGCCGGGCATGCTGAAGGCGGGAGACGAGCAAAGCAGGCTCAATCCCATCGCCTGGCAGGTCGCACAGCAATACAAGCGCGAAACCATGTCGCCGGTCATGGTTCTCGGCGTCATGCGTCTGGTGGAATTCTCCATGCTGCTTTTGAGCGGCTTCGTTCTCTACACACTCTATGTCGGCCTTTCGCCGTTTCTCTTCTGGCACTACATGACCGTCATCGGCGGCGGCTCGGTCCTCATGGTAGTGCTTTGCGAGTTCACCAGCTGCTATCAGATGCGCGCGCTGCGCAATCCCACCGGGTCCATGGGGCGGGTGCTGGTTGCGTGGATGGCCACATTCGCGGCCCTGGCCCTGACGGGCTTCTTCCTGAAGATTTCCGACAGTTTCTCGCGCTTCTGGCTCGGTTCCTGGTTCGTGTGCGGGTTTGGAGCCCTTCTTGTGCTGCGCATCACCATGTCGCAGCTCCTACGCCGCTGGGCTCGCAATGGCACGATCGAGCGCCGCGCGGTCATCGTCGGTGGCGGGTCCAATGCCGAACAGCTCATCCGCTCGATCGAACAGCAACCCTACAACGACATTCGCATCTGCGGTCTGTTCGACGACCGCGACGACCTGCGCTCGCCACCCGTCATCGCCGGTTATCCCAAGCTCGGCACCATCACGGAGCTGGTGGAGTTCACCCGCATTGCCCGTATCGACATGCTGATCGTCGCCCTTCCGATCTCGGCTGAAAAGCGTGTTCTATCGCTCCTCTCGAAGCTCTGGGTGCTGCCGGTCGACATTCGGCTGTCGGCCCACGCCAACCATCTGCGCTTCCGGCCCCGCGCCTATTCCTATATCGGCTCGGTGCCGATGCTCGACATTTTCGACCGGCCCATCAACGACTGGGATTCGGTTGCCAAGCGGGGTTTTGACATCCTCTTCAGCCTGATCGGCATCATCGTCTTTTCACCGATCATGCTTGCGACGGCCATCGCCATCAAGCTCGACAGCAGGGGGCCGGTGCTCTTCAAGCAGTTGCGGCACGGCTTCAACAACGAACCGATCGAAGTCCTGAAGTTCCGTTCCATGTATGTCGAGCAATGCGACCCGACCGCGAAGGCGGCAGTCACCAAGAACGACCCGCGCGTCACGCGTGTCGGCCGCATCATCCGCAAGACCTCCATTGATGAGCTGCCGCAGTTCTTCAACGCGCTGTTTGGCAGCCTCTCCCTTGTCGGTCCACGGCCGCATGCGGTAACGGCGCAAACCCACAATCGTCTCTATGAAGAAGTCGTCGACGGTTACTTCGCCCGTCACAAGGTCAAGCCGGGCGTCACCGGCTGGGCGCAAATCAATGGCTGGCGCGGCGAGATCGATACGGACGAAAAAATCCGCAAACGCACGGAATACGACCTTTACTACATCGAGAACTGGTCGCTCTGGCTCGATCTCAAGATCCTGTTCCTGACACCGATCAGCCTGTTCAACACGGAAAACGCCTATTGAGCCTGCTCGCTTACGATAGACCGCCGCCGGGCCTGCCCCGCGCCGCCGTTGACGCCAAGCTGGTTTCACTCATGAAGCTGGCGGCGATCGGTCTTGGCGTTTTTCTGTCCGGCTTCGTCATTCGCGAACCGGCCCCCTATGAGCTCTACATGGTCGGCCTTATCGCCGTCTGGGCGCTGGCGGGCCTCAGGATATCGCGGCGTGTCGCACCGCTTCTGGCGCTGCTCATCGCCTTCAATATCGGCGGTCTCATTTCGCTCTCGCAGCTGGCAGATCTCGGCACGATCCCGCTCTATATTGCGGTCTCTCTGTTTCTGGCGCTCACATCCGTGTTCTCTGCCGCGATCGTCGAGGCGGAGGCCGAGCTGCTTTCCGTCGTTTTCCGCGCCTGGGTGGCCGCCGCCGCGATCACGGCTCTGTTTGGAATTCTCGGATATTTCAACGCCTTTCCGGGCGCTGCAATGTTCACCAAATTCGGGCGCGCTGCCGGCGTTTTCGAAGATCCGAACGTGTTTGGTCCGTTCCTGACACTACCGGCGATCTATCTTCTCTACCTGATCCTGACGGCGCGGCCGGGCATTGCCTTTCTTGCCGCGCCGCTGCTTCTCATCGTTACGGGTGGCATCTTCTTTTCCTTTTCGCGCGGCGCGTGGGGCCTCCTCGTCTTGACCTCGAGCCTTCTGGTGCTTGTCGTCTTTCTCAATGCCGGAACTGCCACCGCGCGGCTGCGCATCGCCGTCACCGCGCTTCTGGCGGTTGCCGGCATCGCGCTTGCCCTCATTCTCGCGCTTCAGATTCCCGCCGTATCGGAGCTCTTCACCCAGCGCGCTCAGCTCGTGCAGGATTACGACAGTGCCCGCCTTGGCCGCTTCGCGCGTTTCGGCATCGGTTTCGGCTGGGCCACAGAACATCCGCTCGGCATCGGCCCCCTGCAGTTCGGCCAGATTCTCGGTGAGGACACGCACAATATCTGGCTGAAGACGCTGCTGGATTATTCCTGGCTGGGTTTCGCGGCCTATCTGACGCTGATTCTGTGGTCGCTCGCGGCAGGTTTCCGCATCCTCTTCCGCCGCCGTCCCTGGCAGCCCCATCTGATATGCGTCTACATCGTCTTCGTTGGCCATGTGGCGCTCGGCACGGTGATCGACACCGATCACTGGCGCCATTTTTACCTGCTTCTCGGCCTGCTTTGGGGGATGATCGCGCTGGAACAGAAATGGATGGCGGCGCGCCGTCCACAATGACGACGCTGTTCCTGCGTCCCGGCTCCTGAAAAATTCAGTCAGCCGCGAACGTTTTTCGTTTTTGTGCATCCAACATGTCGAACGTCAGCACAAGGCGTTCCACATGAATGGAAAGGACAAACAATGAAATCGTCAGTTCTTGCACTGGTGACCACGATTGCGCTGACTTCCGTGCCGGCCCTCGCCCATGACGAGGAAGCCCTCAAATCCGCTCCTCCGGGGGAGCCCTATGTTCAGGTGAGCGACGTGCTGCCGCTGCCGGAGTTCATTCCCGGCCTCGGCACGCTCTTCGTCGACCCGGAAACTCTTCCGGCCGGGCCATTCCTTTCCTACGACCACGCAGGAAAGCTGTCCGCCACCGTCTACATGACGCCGCTTGAAGAGCTTGAGAACGGCACGGCTTACGAGGGGCTGGCTATCGGATCGCACACGGTGAGCAGTGCAGAGGTCTACTACAATGCAGGGCACCCGGGCGTCGACAAACCGCACGCGCATATCGTGCTCTATCATGATGGGGACGCCAGAACGCGTCTTGCCAAATGAAACCGTCACGTCGCAGATTCCTCCAGTTGGGGGGTGGCCTGGCGGCCACCCTCGCAACCGCACGAACGCTGCATTCAGCGCCGCTTGAAATCATCGAGATGCGCGGAACACCGCGTGGCGAACGCATCTGGTTTTCGCCTGTCGGGCTGGCCGTCGCGCCCGGGACGGTATTGCGGTTTGTCAATCGTGACCCGGTCAACAGCCATACCGCGACCGCATACCATCCTGAAAACTTCGACCGGAAGCGCCGCATTCCCCTCAAGGCATCCCCCTGGGACAGCGGCTTTCTCCTTCCCGAAGAGAGTTTCGAGGTCGTTCTGGATGTGCCGGGAGTGTATGACTATCATTGCATCCCCCATGAGATGGCGGGAATGGTGGGCCGCATCGTTGTGGGACAGCCGGGTACACCGGGGTTTGAAGATGCCAGCAGCGCGTCTGACGACCTGCCGCCCGGTGCCCTTGAGGTGTTTCCGGCAGTCCCGGACATTCTCGCTCGCGGCCGCATTGAGGGAGACGCCGGATGAGCGCTCAGGCTCAACGCAGAGCATCTGCAACACCCGGTCTGGCACAGAGTTCAGAGCGGCAGCTGGTTGCAGCTGCCCTTTCAAGGGACGAAGCAGCCATACGCGAGCTCATCCGCCGGATGAACCCGCGACTCTTCCGTGTTGCACGAGGCATCGTCTCCAGCGACGCTGAGGCTGAAGAGGCCGTGCAGGAGACCTATCTCTCCGCCTTCACGCGACTGGGCGAATTTCAGGGCCGGTCAAGCTTTTCGACCTGGGTCACCAGAATTGCCATCAACAATGCTCTCATGCTTCAGCGCAAAGTGCGGCCGCAGGAGGAATTTGACACCGTGAGCGAAGCATCAAATCCACAGATTGTGAGTTTTCCCGGATGCGATCTGAATGATCCCGAAGTCTCCACGGGACGTTCGCAGCTTCGCAGCCTGCTCGAACAGGCCGTTTCCAACCTGCCGGCCGATCTCCGGTTGCCGCTTCTGCTGCATGAGACGGAAGGGCTCAAGATTCGTGCGATTGCCGAGCTCCTGAATCTCAATGTGGTGACAGTGAGAACGCGATTATACCGCGCACGACGCCAGATGCGCACCGAACTCGAAGCGCAACTCGAGCGCGGTTTCGATTCGATCTTTCCATTCGACGGTGCGCGTTGCGCTGGAATGGCTGACCGCGTTGTCGCCAGGCTTCAGAACTAGAGCATTTTGCAGTCAGGTGGAATCACCTGACGTCCGCATAAATGCGGAGAAACAGATAGATAGAACGCAGCGGCATTTCCGTGAAACGATGATCCGCTCTAATAACCGGACCCCGGTTTTCGGTTATTCCAACGCTTCATCCACGTTGGATATCGTCCAGACAGCGCCCTATCCGGGAACGTTGTCCAATGGACGGCGTCTGGTGCAGTGGATGGCCGCAAAGAGCTGTTCAAGCGAACAGGACGTCGCATTCTTCCAGACCCTGCAACATCTTGAAGTGAAAAGAAAAATGGTCGGAGCGGCGGGATTCGAACCCACGACCCCTTGACCCCCAGACTTGGCGGCGAAGCGATTTCCCTCGTGACTTCAATGCCCTATTGGGGAGCAGTTTACATCAGCGACCACCTACCCCCCGTCGAAACCAAGGGGTGCCGCCGTCAAGTGTAAACTGAATTTGCCATCCCCAAACGCAAAAAAGAGCCCCGCCAGCGCGAGGCCAGCGGGGCAGTTGGGGAGAATGCGGAAAGATCAGGACGCAAAACCACCTTTGATCAGAAAGGCCACCACACCGGTGATGATGCCCCCGATAATCAGCCAGTTGATGTGAGACAGAGTTTTCTTGATGTCACCTACCGAGCTTTCCAGCCCGGAGAACCGGGTATCGATCCGCGCTTCCATCGCATTCCATTTCTCATCATGGCGCGCACTCTCGATCTCTCGTTGAGCCTTCCATGCTTCCAGATCGGACAATCGCCGTTCCTTGTCCGCCGAAGAGTGCTCGAGCGTGACAACGCGAGCCCTTATATCGTGATCCATGTCTGGTGCCTTTTCGGTCACGCCCCGCTCCTGTTCCAATGCGTTGCCTGTGGGGTGGGTTCAATTACCAGCAGCCCTGGCGGCTACCGAAGGTGTTGTGGGCGGCTACGTCCTGAGCGAAAGCCCTGTCGTTCTGGATCACGAAGGCCCGGGTCTCGGCTGAGGGTGACAGCTTTTGCCACCCATCACAGACCGAGGCCGGCGCATTCGTCTGGCAGGCCGCCAAGAGCCCGACAAAGGGCAACAGCATCCATGTCGCGGATTTCTTCATCGGTCGCATTCCTTTCGCGGAGAACTTCGACGGAACGGGAAAGGATCGCCTGCCTTTCCGACGCAGCGCCCCTGTGGTGGCCGTAGGAGTAAATCAGGGCCACAATGACGGAAGCGCCGACAACGACGGCCAGTGCCTGCCCCAGCTTCGAGAACAGGGCTTTGTAGACCAGACCGGCGCCGATCATGTGCCCTTCCCCTCGACCGCACCTTTGATGTCCCGAACTGCTGCCACGATCTGCGAGCGCAGGATCACCAGAACGAGAATAACCCCGACAAGCACACCGCCGCCCGCCGCTATCGCCTTCCAGTCCATGCCGGTCAGCCAGCCGAGCCCAAGGGCTCCGGAACCGAGAAGGCCGGTCAGCCACTGCCAGAAGCCGGACTTCTCTTTCACCTTCTGCTCGACCTCTGCGGGAACGGTGGGGCGCGGCACAGGCACGGGCACACGCTCAACATCTGCCGGCCGTCCGATCATGTTCACGGCATCCTTGCGCACATCGGCGACGCGACGCGACCAGCCTTTGCCGAACCTCGGCCAGTGCTTCAGCTTGCGCAGGAAGGCCATGCGAGCATCGCAAAGCCGGTTGATCACGTCTGCCGGCTCCATGCGCGAAACCGCAGCAATCGTCTTCGGCCCTACCCTGCCGTCGACATCCGCACCGACGATCGATTGCAGATACTTCACCGCCCGACTGGGGCCGGAGTTCACCGCGAAATCGAACACGGCATAGTCGATACCCGAAGGCAGTGCCTGGGCATTCACGGCCGCCCAATAGTGGCGATAGTAGACTGTCGCGATCTGCTCGTCGGAAATCGCTTGCAGATCGGCCTTAGTGCCATCCGCTTTCACATAGCGACGGAAGGTCTGGAGCGTGACGCCTTTCATCGTTGCGCCGCCCGGATCGTCTGGATGATCAGCCCATCCACCCTCGTGCTCAAGGACGAGCGGAAGCGCCCGCGCGAAATTGCGGTCCATATCGTTTCCTTTCTGGTGAAGAGCCCATGCGAAAGCGCCGCGTCGTTAAACACGGTTGAATTCGCAACTGGACGAAGGTTTAATTACTTGCTTTGGTTTATGCCGTTGCTCTGGCCGAGAGCGCCCCTGCCGGAATTTGTGTCCACCCAACACTCGCCGGCAGGGGTTTCTTTTCAGGTAGCTAGTGCTACGCTCATTGAGCCTTGTTGGGCCAATCCACTGATTGGGGCATAGCCAGTGGTGCGGTCAATCAGGCATACCTCTGCTGGCCGCCTCCGATTGCTAACTTGGCCGGCAGGGGTTTTTCATTTCAGATTGTCGGTGTTACGGTTATTTCGCTCTCCCCCACGAGGGCACGGCTTCCCGTCGGCTCACACCTCGGAAGCGACTGTCCGCCGGCAGGAGGCCACTACTTCATTCCCCTTTGGGCCATCGGCACTTTTACGAATCGATAACCTGACTGTCGGAGAATTGCCTCGCTGGCGCGTGTCATGTCGGGCATTAAGCCCATCATTCAACACGTAAGCCCCGCGCGCCAGCATTGTAAAATCTAGCGTGATCGCACCGGTCACGTGGGGGAAAGCAATAGATATGGAGAGCCATGGACATTTGGCTTTACATGCTCGCTTACATCATCGGCTGCGGCGTGCTCATTCACATCGTCATGAAGGTCATTCGTCACTTCGGGCGCGATCCTGACGACTGAATGGTGCGATCCCGTAGCTGGCTCCTATCAGTTGCAACAGCTACATTCGGTTGCCAGCGGGCGAATATTCCCCCTTGAGCGCCCCAAGCCTTAAGGTGTGAACCCCAACAATTCGCTCGTTGGCGCTCATGGCCATCCTCTTCAATTGATAAAGATAGAGAGAGAGGCTAGGTAGGAGCGCATGGGGTCTCCGTGTTGGCAGGCTCGCCGAATTCGTGTAATCGGCTGGCGAATAGGAGGGGCCGAATGCATACGGTTAGCCGCGAAGATTTGATGTTGCTCTTTCGAGCAGTTGCCACACTCGCAGTATTGTTCGGCCACTCTGCGGCATTCTTTGGGGGGCTTAATTTCACGCAATGGCCCAACATGTTCTACATGCAGAGCATTGCGGTTGTAGTGTTCTTCGCTCTTTCTGGCTGGACAATTGCCTGGGTGATCGACAACAGCCGTGGTGAGGGGCTGGCGGGCTTCACGAGATTTGCGTTCAACCGGTATGTCCGGCTCGCCATCCCTCTGCTTCCGGTGTTGATCTTGTTCGCTGTGGTCGAGTTCTTCGTGTATGGCGATGCGCACCCCGCAGCACGCAAGTTCAACGCTGCAAGCTTTCTCGGAAACTTGGCGTTTCTGCAGAACATGGAAGTGCCGGGACCGTGGCAAACAATTCCACCATTCGGCGTGAATAGCCCGCTTTGGACGATATCAATCGAGTTCTGGATTTACATAGCGTTTGGCGCTGTCGCCTATGCCTGCCGGTCCTTCTCATGGGCACTCCCCGTGATAACCGGTGCAGCCCTTTATCTTTTACAGCGCTATGTTTTTGGAGGACATGGAGCTGGATTGCCGCTTATCTGGATAGCCGGTGCGATTTTTTATCACGCCACGAAATCGCGCACAGACACCAGAAGCATGAAGTTGGCTTTGTTGGTGCCGTTGGCCTTTGTCCTTGCTGCGCTCGCGTTCGGCGATTTTGCAACCAAGAGCTACAATATGGCATATAACTCGATGATCTTCATCGCGTTCGCGCTGTCATCGATTATTCTTACGGGTTTACAGGTGCCATTTTGGGCAATGCGCGGGGCGACCTGGTTTGGCGGCTTCGCCTACACCACCTACCTGATCCACTACCCCATCATGAAGATGCTGAATAACACCGGCACGGTTTCACGAAGCATGTTGGCAACACTTCTAGTGCCGGTGCTGTGCCTGTTCGTGGCATGGCTTGTAAGCCTGCCGTTTGAACAGCGCTACAAGACGATCCGAGATCAGATCTGGTCGTGGATCACTCGTAGCCGATCACTGTATAGTTCCATGTGACAGTCGCGCCGCGTCGGTTTGACACGTACATTTGACCGTCACTGCCGATGCCAACATTGAAAGACGCATCGGCACCGCCGCCAGCGGAAAGCGACCCCGCTGTAACACTCGTGTTTGCCGGAATGAGCGGGCCGGTTCCAACCTGCGCAGATGGCGAACCAGCCGGGTCATGCGTCCTGAAATCGAACATCATACGCAAGCCGGTTTGAAGCGACGAGATGATGACAATACCCGCGCGCGCTTTGAGAGGCACCGTTGAAAGCGCATCGTCTGCGGTAACAATCGTAACGCCATTGATGAATGGCGAACGTATCTTGTCATACTGGACCGAGCGCCCCTTGTGCCAAGCATCCGTAGTACGGCCTGTATCAAGGTCGTTTGCGCCGCCAACCGTGAAAAGCCGCTCTGGGGTGCCAGTGATTAGCGCCTGACTGTTGTGCTTACGGATTTCAATGTTGATATAATCATAAGGGAAACCATTGAAATCGTTGCCACCGAGGTTCGGCCCGATCACGCCATTAGACAACACGTCAGTCGTAAGCTTCCATGTGCCTGTGAGATAGGTGCGTGAAATCTGGTAACTATCATCCGGGTCAACCTCAGCCAAATAGCCAGCGGTGCCATAGTGCTTCATCTCAATGTCGAAGCGCTCACTATGGAGAATGTTGGTGTTGCCAGCATCCGTGTTCAACGCTTTCGGTCGTTGGACGCGTACAAGCTGATCACAATCACCGTGGTACTCGATGCCCTCGATATTAACATTGCGCCCCCAGCCCCACACAACAGCGCCAACAGGGCCAGAAAGGCCATAGGCAGCGGCGTTAGGTTCGCTCGGATAGCCAGGGGAGATGTCAGGGTAAGTGCTCTGGTTCTGGATTTTCCAGTTGCGCACGGAGAGGTTTTGCGCGCCGCCGAGATTGATGACCCCAGCCTTCATTTTCGTGTCGCCAGAGTCGAACAGGCGGTTGGGGTTGTGCCCCGAATTCCGCACACTCCAATTTTGCGCAATCGCGGTCATCTGCTCTGGGTCGCCGTCAGGGCCTGGAGCGGTTGTAGTCCCGGTGGCAGACAGCGCGCTCCCGACATTATCGCAGATGATGTTTGACATCACGATCTGGCGGTTCTCACGGGTAGGTTCTTCTGGGTCGCTGGCCGTCGGCACCGTCCCTGGACGTGCCCACAGGAAAATGCCTGTTCCGCAATTCTCGATAGATACCCCATCGATCAAGCAGCGCGAATGTCCCTGTTCGAGATTGATGGCCTTGGAGCCGTAGCCATAGGCAACATCGCGCTCCCATGGGAAGTTTTTGATGCGCCCGCCGATGATCTTCGTGTTGCGCGGTCCCCAGAATAGGACGAATGCGGGGTCATTGTAGCCGATACGCACCTGATCGCCATTCACCGGGACGCCGCCCCAGCCAACACCAGGTGTGCGCGTCTGGTCGATGATGATTGTCTTGGATGCCCCATCGTAATCGAGAACATAGGCCCATGACCCAAGCCCGGATGCGGCGCCGGTGGTGATCTCCACCACATCTCCGTTGAAATAGTCGTCAATAGAAGGCGCTGAGGCATCTAGAGCAAAAGTGTTCGCATCGACAGCCGACGCTACCGTCCCCTCGAAGATCGGATACCCACTCCCGTCAATATGGGGGTTGATGATCGTAATGTCTTTTCGGTCCTCAAGCGGTATCCAATTCGGACTGCCGTAGGCTGGGGCTGAACCATTGCGAAGGAACGCGCCAGTAACCGAACGCTTGCGCTGCCGGGTCCACGCGCCGGTCAGCCACTCGATCTCAGTTCCGTAGGGGATGATGTGTCCGCCGTAGAGGTCGAACGGCGCATCCATGATGATCTTGGCCCCGGTATCCAAGGACGCCTGCAAACAGTCCGAAAACGCCGGGGAGCTGTTGAACCCTGGATTGCTCACCGCATCCTTCGCCCCAAACTGCATAGGTGAAATCGTGTTGGCCTTGGGCGGGAGCTGGATAATGGCGCGAACGTTCTCGACCGTCTCCGCTTCCAACACCTCCAAACCAGCCGTACCCGGATTAACGCCGTTCAGATCGCCCGCATTGCCGGTGCGCGAAAACAGGAAAATCAGCCGCTCCGCATCGGTGAATGTGGTCGCGCCGCCCTGGCTGGAAACTGAGAGCTTCACATAGCCCGTGGCATCGGTAACGCCCGTGACATTGAACGCGGCCTGCGTCTCGCTGTCCGGCGCCGTGAGGATCAGATAACCCTTGTGCGAGCTGGTGGAGCCGGCAAGCGTGGCGAGGAAGCCGGAGAGATCGTCTCCGTACCGGTTCGACTTCGAGACGAAGAGCTGCGTCGCGGCGGAAAGATCGGCATTGTTTGCGCGGATCAGACCGGTGCCGGGGTCCGCATCGGCTGTTCCAGCGTCAAATCGATAGGCAACGCCGCCGATGTCGCCCTGTGGGCCTGCCGGAAGGTTGCGTTCCTTCGTCCACGATCCGGATCCGGAAGCACCCGACTTCACATAGATGCCGTTCAGCTCATCCGTGTCCGCCACCACCCACGCAACGGTGCCGTCGTCATGAGCAAGATCGGCGTCCAGATCGGCCTTGGTCGCATAGGCCAGATTGCCCGAGACCATCGCATAGTAAATCGCCCGCTCGACCTCGGCAGACCAGACCTGCACCTCGCCATTGATCACCTTGCGCAGGTTGCCGGCGGCGTCAGTAGGCGCAAAAATATCAACGCCCCGCTTGGTAAAGACGGTCATGAGTATCTCCGATTTTGGATAGGCTTCGCCGGCCGAGCAGATGCACTGCGCGGGGCGGATCAGTTCACGATGGGTGTGGTCTCGACTCCCGGTAGAGCCTCTGCTTCATTTGAAGGCGCTAGACAGGGAGGGAATGAATGGCTGCCGCACAATCCATTGCTGGAATTGACGCAATCCTTAGAGGGGCAGAGATGCAACACTTGCTGGTCATCATGATCCAGCATGGATTGCCGAAGGAAACTGCGGCTAAGTACGCCGTTGATCTCTCTGAATTTGCTCGGGGGATCGAGATCGGTCCCAACTCGAGCCTTTCCCACTACATCGACGCACGCGCTCGGCAATATGAGGACATAGCAAGTTCCCTTCTAGGAGGGCAGTTTCTGCCTCGCGACCCCACATAGCTGCCAACTCTCTAAACGACATATTGGCAATCATCGCATCGCGTTCTGCTCTGGTCTGCATCTGGGTTCCTCGCATGCTTCGCCGGCCGAGGCGCGCGGGCCGCGGTGGCTGGATCAGGGATCAGGAATTACGGGTAGTAGGGTGCGCTGCGGGTGCCGTTCGACGTGACAGCCAAAAAGCGCCGCTCTTCGAGTTCGGGATCGTCAACCGGCGGCGCGACCACCGTCACATCTTCTCCGGGGCGCACCTGATCGTTGCTCGCAAGGTCTTCCCACGGTCCCCACGCACCTGCGCTAAGCGGGCGCGTGCGGTTCTGAAGAACGATTTGCACCACTTGGATGTCCTTCGTGCCGAAATACTGGGGTTGAAGGAGGCTCCCATACATCGCAGGCGGATTTGGTAGCGTGTTGTCGATGCTGGCTGGTCGCAGTTCCTCCGGATCGGAAAAGTACGAGGCATCGCCATCCCCATTGAACCAGCGAACGCGGAGATCAGTATCCTTGCCAAGCGCATTCACCGATGCGCGCGCAAACCAGACTGACGCTGGCCTGTCGGAAAACTCGCCTTCGCCCTTCGGTCCAAAATCATCCCACTCCGTCATTCCCTGCCACGGGTCCGGAAGACCGCCCGTATAGACCCGATAGCTTGCCTCTGCGGTAGAGCCCCCGGAAGGGTGCGTATACTGGAGGCGAAGCTCATAGGAGCCGCTCGGATACTGAACGAGAGCAGCGTCGAGGATGTCCGGCGTGTCCAGATCGCTTTCATACTGCAGGTTCGGCAGGGCTTCCGGCGCCGACGCTTCCATCGTCGCCGGGTTCCACGGATTGTCGATCAGTTCGGCCGGCCAGACGGTAAAGGGTATCTCCACCTGTCCGCGTTCGTCGTCGCATCGCGGCGGCGCGATCTTGCAGACCGGCGCTTCATCGAGGTCGGGCAGCACGATATTGGCATAATCCCGCCCCCACAGGGCTAGTCCCGCCATGTTCGTGTTGGCAACACCGGTGTCGCCACGTGCCTGGAGAAAGAGCCGTCGCGCAATGCGCTGCGCCTGGCTGGCAGACGGGCAGAACGGAAGCTCGATGTCGTAAATCTTCTCGCCGTAGCGATCGATCTCATCCTGCATACGCGCCCACGCGATGCCGGTCATGTCGATCTCGGCCATCTCATAGCCGCGCTCGGCCGAGTAGTAGGTGATCCGGCAGACATTCGGGCGCTCGGCGGCTTCCGGCCCGGAGCGCCACGAGAAGTTGACGAGGTGATCCTCGGTCAGCGTCAAGTCTGCCGTCGGCGCATCTTCGATCAGGCCGATGCGGATCAATCCGGCATCGCTGAGTGTGACCTCGCAGCCGATGCTTTCCAGAACCTGTTTCATCGTATCGCCGCGCTTGGCCTCGGAGAGCCACACACCGGAGCACTGTGATCGCGGTTCCGTCCCGGTCAGAGTGGCAACCAGGGCATCGGCCCTGTCCGCTTCGTCCGAGATAAAGTCCCAATCGAAACTGTCGACGGTGAGATCGGGATACGAAAGCATGATCCGGGCAGCACAGAGCGGCCCGTTCATTGACCATACCCAGGTATTGGGATCGTGAGGGTCGGCGCCCGGAACGCGAGGGTCATAGACCGTATTGAAACGTCCGGTCAGTGCCGGTTCCGGCTCGCCCCCCTGAAACAGCTTGCCGAACTTCTCGGTGTAGATGCCGGGCGAAACGTATTTCACCAGCGTCTGGGCAATGCCACGGACACGATGGCTGGACGTCCAGAGGTTCGGAAAGGCCGAGATCAGTTCCGGCCATGCGGTTTCCGCGCCGGTGCCAGGCTTGGTCTTGATCGTCACCCATGATCCGCCAGACTTGGCAAAAGGCGGCGATGACACATAGCCGGTATCGCTGTCGACAACGACCTCGCGCCCGCCAAGCAGATACTCTTCAATGGCGACCAGCGGCCCCTTTGCCTGGCAGACAAGACGGTAGCGATCCTTGTTCCGCGTGTTGCCGAAGGCCTTCAGTCCACCCAGGCGGCAGCGCCCGATAGCGTTCACCTCGGAGTTCTCCGGCGATGCCTCGAACGTGTTCTTGTACTGGCCCGGATCGATCTTCTGGTTCTTGGCAAGTGAAGCCGAGACCAGCAGGGATGCCCCGATGCCGACGGCATAAAGGCCGATCTGGGCAGCCGTCACCAGCGCGCCGAAAGAGAAGACCGCGCCGAGCGGACCCGCAAACAGGAAGAAACCGATGCTGATCGGGTCCGCAGAGGCGTGCGCCGTCATCGCCAGATACGAAGCCCCAGCGCTCAGAACGAATTTCCAGAGCTTCATGGTGTCGCGTAGACCTTCACAAACTGCCGAACCGGCCCGAAGGGATGCCAGCTGCCATTGTCTTTGCGGATGATGAGGATACGCCCTGCCCCGCAGATGCCGCCGATCAGCCCATATTTGCGCGTATCGATGATTGCGACATCACCCACTTCCGGGTCGCCATAGCGCTCCATGGCCCCCGCCTGCGCCGCGATGTCATCCCACACCGCATCGAGCCCGCCCATGCGCTTGATGATCGCGTGCGCCTCGTCTCTGGACGAATAGGCAGGCAGTTCGACCTTATTGCCCGTCTCCTCGCTCCACCAGAGCGCCGGCGCGGCAGAACAGTCGCTTTCACCCCAAACCGCGGGAGCACCATCAAAACGTGCCAGGAAGGCGCGGAGACGTTCAGCGCGGTTCATTCCCACTTCTCCGCAACCTTCACGCCGACAAACTGGAGGCCCTTGTCGCCGGGATAGCGCCGTCGCTGATCGGCGTCGTTCCACTTTCCGCCGAACGGAAAGTTCTGCGCCTCCCAAAAGGACTCCACGGTCAGCCCCACATAGCGCGTGCCCACGCCCTGTCGGTGCAGGGTCGGCGCAGACATCTTGCCGGGAAACATGTTCTTGAAAAGCTTGATCTGCCCCGTCTCGGGATCGACCGCCCCGAACCGAAGAGTGGCTGTTCTGCCCTCGATGGAGCGAGCGTCCCGCTTCACGCTCTTAAAGAACTCGACATTGACCCCGCTCAGGATGATGTCGACCTTGGCTGCCTGCCCGAAGCGCGGATCCTCGACGGCGGAAATGCCGACCAGCAAGCCGCCGACAGGATCGGTCACACCCACATAGGTCTGCCCCTCGACCGCGACCTCACCCACACCATTGTGCAGGTAGCGAATGCCGGTCGGGAGATCGAACTCGCCGAACCAGGCGCGCGTGACATGATGACCGGAAAGCCAGTCCATGTCCGCTTGCGTGAACTCTGCCATTGATCAATCCGCGAAATATTTGCGCACGTCGTAATCGAGCACTTCGATCATCGTGACCTGAAGAGTATCCGCCACCACAAGTCCGCGCCCCGCGCTGGCGGCGTCCTCCCCTTCAAGCCGCAGTGCTAAGGTCGGGTTCAGTGTGGCGAAATCGTCAGTGGTGATCGCTTTTCGAAGCGGCGGCCAGATCCGATATGTTCCGGGGCTGATCACTTCAGTGACGAGGTAAAGCCCGAAATGAAAGGGGAAGAAACCGAGATAGTCGCCGCCATCCAGTTGGTGCCCCCAGAAGCTGTCGACCAACTTGATGATGGTCGCATTCTTGGCCGCATCCTCCGCCACAGCGACATTCGGCCGGCTGGTGGCCCAGTTCTGGTTATTCGACCAGGGCTCACCGTTCGACCACGGCTGCCCGGTCGCGATCTCGAAGTTGGAGGCATCAACCCCCGCTTCCTGGAAGGTGATCGCATCCGGGTCGTAGAACGGCCAGCGTGTCGCATTGGCCCCACCATGGAGCGCCGTGATCCATTTTCGATACTGCCGGAACTCTGTGCCACGCATGGCGTGGAAGGCAAAGCGAAAGCGCCAGAGTCCAAAGGCTCCAGCAACACTCTGTACGAACCCGCTGATTGACTGGTTCTGCCCTGCGTTGATGGCGCGCGGGCCGGACAGCGGCTCAATCGAAACAAGGCCCAGCCCATCCGGGCGGCTGATCAGTCGTGCCATTAGGGCCTCGTCCCCCGAACGTCACGGGTGTTGGTGCGGGCGTCGACCCGACGATTGAAGTTGCGGTCCATCTCGGAAAGTCCGCGCTCAAGGCGTGCAATCGCTGCCTGATCCGCACCGCGCGCATCGATGTTGTAGGTCGGCGCATATCCGCCACCACCGCCAGCATCCTGCCCCGGCTTTCTGATATCGACGGTTTCGTTCGGTGATGCCTTGAACGCGACCAGTTGGCTATCGATGCCGCCAGAGCCGCCGACGCGGAACGAGCCGCCATTGGCAAATCCGACCAAACCGCCGAGCAGGCCTTTCAGAAGACCACCGAAGATACCGCCGCCAAAGTTCATGTTGGAGAGGATTGAGGAGGCCACAGAGCGAATGGCGTCGAGCGCCACGTCCTTCCATTCCCGCGTGCCCTTGATGGCTTCTGCGATGCCGGAACCGATCCCCTCGAACGAACCCGCGATGCCATCGGCCGCCGCACTTGCAATCCCCTTCACACCATCGGCCATGCTGGTCATGCCGTTGTGCAGCCCCTCCATGATGTTGACGCCGATCTCGTACATCACCCGTGAAGGGGATTTGATACCAAGCACCGAACGAAAGCTGCCGGCCACATCGGATGCGAAGCCGGTGACGCTACTCTTGACCGCTTCCCATTGCGATTTGAGACCGTTCCAGAGCCCCTGAACGATGTCGACACCGATCTGGTACATTTGGCCGGGCAGCGCCACGAACGCCGCAAGGATATCTGCAGCGAACCGCGTTGCCTGAATGGCCGCATTGCGGAGGTCTTCACCGAACTGGCGAATGGATTCGCGCGTTTCGACAAGCCAGCGGGCAGCATCGGCAGAACCTCGCCCCATCGCGGCAAACATATTCGCCGTATCGACCGCGAACTTGACGATCCCGTCGCTGTTGTCGACAAGCCACTGACTGAACTCTTCGAGGATCGGCAAGAGTTGCTGCGTGATCTTGGCCGAGACGGCGCCGAACGTTCCCGTAAGGCGGGCCATATTGTCGTTGAAGGCCTCGGCGCTGGTGCCCATCTGCTGGGTGAACACCTGGCCGAATTTATCGGCCTCCGAGGTAAGCTGCCTGATCCCCTCCGACCCACCAGCAAGGAGCGAGGCGAGCTGCGGGCCGTAACGCTCACCGAAGATTTTGCCCGACAACGCCGCCTTTCGCGTTTCGTCATCGACGCTCTGGAGCGCGTCAGCGACTTCACCCATGAGCTGGGTGGAAGATTTGAGGCGACCGTCTGCATTCGCGACACTGACGCCGAGCTCGGCAAACGCATCCTTTGCGGCACCTGTCCCGTTCGATGCGTCATAGGCATTCTTGTTCAGCGTCCGCAGCGAGTTGCCGAGATTGCTGAACGAGACACCCGAAAGATCGGCCGCATACCTGAGACGCGACAGTTCCTCAATGGGAACCCCGAAGCTTCGACTGGCCTTTGCCATTTCGTCGGCGCTGTCGATGGTACCCTTGACCATCACGGCCAGGCCACCGGCCGCAGCCGTCGCGGCAGCACCGGCAGCAAGCAGTCCGGTCTTTGCCATCTTTCCGAACTTCTGAAGTCCGGATTCCGCCTTCTTCAGCCCCGTCGAGAACGCGGCGGTATCAATGCCGAGGTTGACCCGGAGGCTGCCAATCACCCCTTGCGCCATGTCTACCTACCTTGCCGCTTCATCTTCGGAGCATTCGCGAGCCACGCCCTGACCTCATCCACTTGGACGGGCCTCATGTGGCGGCTTGCGCGCTTCGGACCTTCATCGAGAACGTTCTTGAGCTTCGGCATCTTCTTGATGCGCTGGAAGGCCGCTGTGTGCCACGCCTGCGACATCAAGAGATTGCCGTCGCGCCTTCGTTTTTCGTTGTGGCCGGCGAGAACGTTTTGAATTTCGCGGAGAGACAGGCCCCAGAAGTCCTGACCGTTCCCGCCGACGACGCTTACCCAGTCCTGTTGCAGCGAAAGCCAATCTATTCGGCTTTCGCCTTCGGAGGGTTTGCCTTGCCCTTCTCAGCCCCCGCATCTGGAAAGAAGCGCTGGAGAGCAAGGCCAATCTTCTCCATCACAACCTGCTGGCCAGCGTGATCCAGAACCCGGCCGGCTTCCTTGTGGGTAATTTCTGGATCGTGCTCCAGAAGCGCGGCCCAAACGATTGACCGGATTATTCCCATGCTCACCCGGCTCTCATCTTCAAGCTCGTTGACGATCTGCATGATCGGTTTCCCAAAATGCTCCTCGAGCTCGCAGATCGCGTTGGTGGAAAAGCGCAAGGAATAAACCTTGTCCTCAGTTTCGAGCGCGACGGCTCCACGGTTCGGGTTCGCCATTACACGCTGCCCGCAGAGATCGTGTCCCAGACCTCGGAACCGGACGGCGCGAGCGTGATCGTGGCCGTCATACGGTCATCCACGGGGATCGTGCGCTCGTAGCCGGTCACCGACGCCTCGAAGGTCACACGGTGGCGATCCGTGTCGCCCTGCTGGAGCGGGAATGTGATGCGCCACTGGATGACATCACCGCTGTTCAGTAGCGAGAGGATGAGCTGATCTTCCGGAGAACCTGGGATGTAGTTTGCCTCGAAGCTCGCCTCGCCATTGTCGATCAGTCCCGGAATATATTCACGGCGCCGATCTGGGCTGCAGAAGTGCGTGACATCGATGCGATCCGCTTCCTGCGCACCGGGTGACAGGTTGAAGACCTCACAGAGTTGGACGAAGCCGGGCGGCGAACTGGCGTCATCATACGCCTCAAGGATCGTATCCCAGCCGATGGTTGCTTTGCTTGCCATTTTACGGCTTCCTTTTCAGAGAATGCCTTGCCCAAGGGCGTTTGCGGGCAGACCGGCCGGGCCGGATCAACCGGCGTGGTGGATGCGAAAATCCACGGCCACGCCAAAGAGCTTTGAGCCTGCATCTGAGGTATTCACACCACCTGGAGCGTCTTCGGTGAGATCGCGCCCCTCCCCGTCGACAAAAACACCGTAGATGCCGGCTGCCGGGTCGCTGAACATGTCGAGAGTGGCCACTACGGCACGTGCTAGGGCCTTCACAGCTCCATAGGTCTCTGCGATGCAATTCACCTGCACGCGGCTCTCCACAGTGCCACGCCCGCAAAAGTGATAGTTCGGCAGCCCGTCGACACGGTGAAGAACGAGATAGGGAGGTGTGACAGCGAGCGAGCCATCGTCCCGGCGCGGTGCCTTCACCCAGTACCGCTTGCCATCAGCCACGCCGCTTAGGAGCGCGGTTATCCGTTCTTCGATCATTCGGCTTGCGTCCTGTTGGTAGCTGTGAGCGCTCGATCAGTCGGGCCAGCGCGGCGCGGGCCATTTCACACACTCGGCAGGTCATCTATTTGACCGTGGCAGCGGCCTTTGCCTGCTTCTTGGCGAGGCGTTTCGCGGCTCTCATGATTTCGTCGCCCAGCCGATCACCGATCACGTCCAGCACCTCCATCTTGTTCGCGTCCCAGGCTGGGCGCATGAAGGGCTGCGGGCCGTGCTGAACCGTTCCGAACTCCTGCCAGTGCCCATGTGGGTGTGGAACTGAAACGTCGGGGCCGACATACATCTCGACGAACGACTTATCGGTTCCGCGCGTGGCCTTGCGCTGGTTCTTGTTCAAGCGCGTGGAAATGGTGATCGAGGTCGGCAGATCGTTTCGTGGGCGGCCGGGGCGATCCGGGGCCAAGCGCTGCGCATCGTTGATCAGCGGCTTTGCGGCTTCTCGCAGCGTGCGGCGCAAGACGTTCTTGCCCGTGGACTTCGGGAGCTGACCGAGCGCCTTGTCGAGCTCCCGCAGCCCCTCAATTCGAACCTGAGTAGCCATCAGCTCGTGCTCCGAACCGCCGTGATCTCAATGAAGCGCCCGCGCATATCGCCTTGGTCGCCTTCCTTCACACCCTCGATGTTCCAGATGCCGCCGTCATAGGACAGGCGATCAACTGGCGAGATCGTTTTCGATTTTGTCGATGCGCGGATGACGAACCGGCTGCGAAGCGAAGAGCCAGTTTGGCCGGCCGCGAACCTTTCACCATCTGACACATCGCGACGTGCGGCACGCACAGTGATGAAGGCTGTCCATTCCCGGATATCCTCGTTGAAGTCGTTCATACCAACGACCTGGTAGCGCTCAACCGTGATTGTCCGGTCGAGCGAACCCGCTGAGCGTTTTGCCATCAGACCCGAGCCCACCATGTGAAATTCAAGTCGGTTTCCAGGGTACAACCGGACTCTTCGATCCACTCATCTACCGCACGGTCAACTCCGAAACAGAAGCGCGCATCCGGGTTTTTATAATCGTGCCCGCCGATCCAGCCGCCGGCCTTCACCTTCGGGAACCAAGCCGCAATGTCTTCCCGGACACCTTCATAGGAATGGTCGGCATCGATGAAGACCAGGTCGAGCGTGCAATCTTCAACCTGTGATGCCGCCTCGACCGATGACATTTCCTTGATCTGCGCGCGGCCGCGGAAGCGATGTACCCGAGCGAGTGCTTCTCGCTTGTGCTTACTCACGATCTCCGCAGGATCGAATGCGTGCTGATCTTTCGTCGCCTTGTAGCGTTCTGGCTGCTGATTGGTTGGCAACCAGTTATCGACCATGACCAGGTGGGCGTCTGTGTTCTGGAGAACGCATTCCGATACCTGCCCGCGCAGGACGCCGATTTCGACAGCCAGTGCGCGGGCTGGCAACCGGCGAATAATCGTCTGGGCTCGCTGTTCAAAGGGGCGCATTACCATCCGATTTCCCAAGGCCGGGGCTTGCCGTGAAAGATCACGACACGCGCGTTCTCCGGCAACGTTCCGTCACCGAACTCTTTGTCAGACCGCGTTTTCTCGCGGACATGGCATTTGTACGAAACCACCTGACCGGGCAGCGCGTCTTGCCATCGCTGCGCCCTGCCCTGCCAAAACTGACCAAGGAAACCCTGGTCGCCCCACCTCTCCCGCGTCACGCATTCGCGCATGTGCCGCGAAGGGTCAGCGATCCATGCATCCCAAATCTCCTGTCGATCACGCTCTGGAATGAACATGAGCGACGATTGAATGCGCCCAGTCGTCGGCCAGTAGAAATCAGACAGCACCGTGAGGCGGTCGACAGCCGCAATGTCTTCCAGAGTACTTACGATTGATGTGTCCAGATCCATGAATAGAAGGTCGCCACCAATATCAGGGCGAAACAATTCCATCTTGGACCACCAACCCGGCCAATCATACCGAAGCTCGATACGGGGGCACGGAACCTCGACATCCGACAGGCAAAAAATCTGAGCGCCGGGAAGATAATCTGTCACCTGTCGGTGAAGTCGGGCGATATGGGAAGCGTCGAAGTCACCTCCTGACCGCAAAACCAGCGCGACCCTCATGAGGCAAGGGCCTTGTCCAGTTCCATCTTCGGATAGCTGGTCAGAGCCGAAACCTTGCTGCAGTTGATCACCTTGATCCCCATCGGAAGGATCACCTTGCTCGCGTTGTCGACAGCGCGCCTCCATCGTGCCGCGTTCGCTTCTTTCGGATTGTGCAGGTTGCCCGAATGCGCTCCATGCCAATGAAGGCCGTATCGGGTGGTCATGTCGTACCCGACAAGGATGATTTTGCGACAGCCGAACTGCACTGCGAGGTTCAGCGCATGAAACCCACCGTTGCCGCCCCATCCAACGGTGCCGAGAGGCGACAGGAACAGGCGATCATCCGGCTTCCGGCATTCCACCTGTTTGAGTTCCGGGAAATCCTTCACTGCGGCCCTGTCGACCGTTAGCTTGAGACCAGAAAAGCCCGGGCATCCTTTCACGTGCTTCCACCATGCAAAGTCGCAGCCGTAGAGAATGTCGGCCCATGGCGCCAACTCCCATGACTTGTTGATCGCAATAAACTTCGCCTTGCCCTTCGCGACATGCAGCGGGGCGTTCTTTGCGCTCGGCCCGGATGCCACGATCACGACCGTCTCTCCCTCCCATGAGGGCCACCACTCAGGCTTTGTCATCGAAGCGCAGGGTCTCGGAGCGGATAAAGCAAGGCGGTGACGGGCTTCGGGAGATACCCTCGGTCGAAGGCTTCTTCGGTGTCGCCGTCCGGCTCGCGATAGAAGTGACCGACGAGCAGGATTGCCGCAGTTTCGATTTCCTTCGGGATTTCGGTTCCTGAAGGCACGTCGCCGCCGCTGTCCAGGTTCAAGATGACTTCGGCCTGATCCTTCAAGTAATTGATGACCGCGGCCGACGCTGCCTCGATATAGGCGTCGAGCAGCGTGTCATCCTCATGTGGGAGGACATCCCAACCGCCGCTCGTTTCCTCGATCTCACCTATGCGCAGAGCAAGCTTCACGGTGTCGAGAGAGACCAGTTTGACCATCATCCCACCTTCAGAGGCTGTTTCGGCTTCTCGGCCTTCATAACCCCGTCCTTGCCGTCCCTGCCCTTCTTGACAGCGAGACGCCAGCCGTCACCTTCACCGGGCTTTTCCGTGGTGTCTTTCTGGGCGATCCAGAACGAACCGCCCCAGGTGACACCGTCGCCAGCGACATAGGTCCCGCCAGATTTGAAAACGCCGCAATCCAGAACGACCGGAAGCGTGAATGGAAACTCCTTGACTTTCTCGCCCTTGGCAAAGCGGAATGTGAAGGTGCGCAGGCCATCGTGAACAACTTCGAGATCATCAAAGCCGAGCCCGTCCACGCCGTCCTTGCCATCTTGACCGGGTTCGCCTTTCTGACCATCGCGCCCGACAACAAGGCCAAGCTCGCGTGTGGAGCCATCTGTCAGTGTGAGGATGAGATTTCCGGATCGATCGATAACCGCACCGGCCAAGCCCACGCCGTCAGCACCGTCTTTACCATTGGCCCCATCATTGCCGGGATCGCCTACCGGGCCGGGGTCGCCCGGATCGCCTTTATCACCCTTTTCCCCAACAACACCGGGCGCGCCATCCTTGCCGGGCGGACCTTCGGGACCCCGGTCGCCGGGCTCCCCCTTTTCGCCGCGCTCGCCCTTCTCGCCGGGTTCACCCTGTGGGCCGCGCTCACCGTCAGCCCCATTTGCACCTGGATCGCCCTTGTCTCCCTTCTCGCCGCGCTCGCCTTTCTCAGGCTGGCGCTTTTCGATGGCATCGAGGCGGACCAGTATCGGCGCAATCGTATCGCGCACATACTCCTTGACCACGCCAACGATCTCTTTGCCGAAGGCCTTCCCGTCGAACGTCATCAGCGCAGTCCTTTGTAGATTTCGACCAGTGCGGCGCGGGCCTCGGCTTCGGCATTGTCGTTTACAGCGCCATCATCTGCTGGCGGCGTGGGAGGCGTCGGTGATCCGAACGGGTCTTCCTGTGCGTCCCGCTTCGCCAAGGCCGCCAGCGAATAGTTCTGCTGCTGGAGGTAGGGAGTTTCGCCACCCGCCACCTTCTTCAGATCGAGGCGGCGGCGTGCTTCGTTGGGCGACATGATGCCGGCGCTGATACCCTCCTTCAGGGCCTGCATCTGAGTGACGCTGTCCATCCGAAGCAAGCCGTCCAGATCGAACTCCGTGCCGATCTTCTCGCCAGTCATGCCTAGACCCTCGTCAAGGCAAATCTCAATATCTTCAATGAGTTTCTGGAGGCACTGAGAGTAATACTCGGTGTTGAGTGCCTGCACGTTGTTGTAGCTGGGCATCTGCCCAACCCCGATCTTGTACGGAGGGACGTGATAGACGGAACACACCACTTCAGCCGACCACTTCAACTGCTCGATGAGCTGTGAATCGATGGCCTTGGCCGCCATGGCCTCATACTTCAGACCGTCGCCGAGAACCGCCACCTTCCCGGCTTTCTTGCCGGTGAAGTTGTTGTCCCAGTATTCTTTAAGGCGACCGGCTGTTTCGTCCGAGATGGAACCCGGAGCCACAAGCACACCACCCGGCTGCGCTCCGTTCTCAAAGAACCTCGTCGAATTGCTCTGGATCGCAAGCCCCTGCATGGCAGCCAGCCCGCCGGCATAGATCGGAGACATGCCGACCAGCGGATGAAACATACAGTTGAAGCGGTCGTGAATGATCTCACGCGCTGGCACAATCACACGCGCCGGTAATCCGCTCAGTTCATCGGTATTGAGCTCGTAGAAGACAGACCCGTCATCCGCCACCAGTGGCTTTACACGAAGCGGGTCCAGAACGAACATCTGGCGGACACTGCCACCATTGTCGCGCTGCTTCAGGATGTACGTGTTGCCGCGCTGGAGCTTCGACAGAACCCATGTCTCAAAGAACTGAATGCGGTTCTGGAAGTGGTTCGGTTTGCGCAGGACGGGCGAATAGGCCGGGCTGCTGACTTCCGTCCAGATGCCGTCATCGTCTTTCTTGACGAGCTTGACCCGAAGCTTCGCGATATCGGAAGCGATCAGAGTGCGGCATGCAAAATCCGCGTGGAACGACAGGACCGAGCTGAAGTCCACCTCGACGTTGTTCTGCCAGGCTCCGGAGAAGCTTTCGAGGATCCGAAACCAGCCACCCCGGTTCGGGTTCACCGGTGACAGGTCTTTCTTGCCCTCGCCTGTAAAGGGGACCGGCATGCCGAGAACACGCATAGGCTTAGCCCTTCGCTTCCGCGATCTTGGTGCGCAGCGTGTCCGCGTCCCAACCATGATAGGGCTTCTTGCCCACGACTTTGACATAGCGCGCACGCAACGCCTTCATGTCATCGACCGGCTTGCGCGGCTTCGCCTGCACGTCGCGCCGACCATAGCCAAGCTTCTCAGCGATCTTTGCATAGCGCGGATCGCGAGCGTTCATGGCGCGGGTCAGATAATTCGATTTCATCGGGCATTCTCCCGAGAGAGGAAGGGAACCGGCCGCAGTTGCCCGCGGCCGGCAATGTCATTCAGGGCTGCTTAGACGGAAGCCGCCGGCAGACCCCAGTTGACCTCATCCAGAAGGGCCACAGCCGATGCACGGCGGCGAGCCCAGTTGATGGTGCGTTCGGCGCGGAAGCCGACTGCATTGGTCTGCCAGAGCGAGACGAGCGAGGTGCCGGTGCCGGTCGTGGCATCCTGCGTCGTCGGCGCATCGTTCATCTGGAGCGAGGCTTCACGGCTCATGTCGACAGCGACACCGCCCTCATCTGCGAGGTAGACATCCTGCGCATTCACCAGAGCGACAAAGCCACCAGCAGAAACCGGCGCGAAGTACTCCGACACGATGACCGGGAGACCTTCAAAGTCACCACCGTTCATGTTGATGCCGGGAAATTCACGCTGGCCAAGCGGATTGCGCATCAGGGAAAGCGCAAGTGCTGTGGTGGCCGACATGATCCACACGCCACTGGTCGGCGCGTTGTTCGCAGCAATAAACGTTCCGAACAGTGCCCGGACATCTTCACGGATCGCATCAGCGTCATTGCCCGAAGATGTAATCGCGGAGATGCCGTTAGTGATGGATGCCGGCGAAACACCAGCAGCTGCAGCCTTGGCCGGATTGATGAAGTCCGTATCCAGTCGGGCGCGCAGTGCGGCCGCCAGCTGGTCACGAACAATCATCTCTGCCGACGGGCTGGAGTCGCGGAGGGTTTCTTCCGTGACAACGGCGATGTTTGCCACCTTCAGCGGATCGAGCGTGGTGCGGCTGAAGTCAAAGTCCGTCAACGGCTTCGGCTTGCCTTCACCGACCCAATAACCCTCACCACCGCTGGTCTGCCCGATAAGGGCGGTGCGGAACGGTACGCGGCGCAGGGACGGAACACCATTGGCGCCGAAGCGACCAAGGATGGTCTGTGGGCGCAGGAACTCGACAAAATCCGCAAAGGCGGACGTCTCATCGCCGACCAGCGGACCAGCCCAGGTCGCGTCCGTCGTCGTCGCCGCACCGACAGCCGCCTTGGAGACGATGCGATAGACGGTCGAATCTTCGCCGTACATCGCCTTTGCAACTTCGCGCTGCGGCTCATTGTCGAGACGAGAGATGGCCTTGACGCGGGCGAGCCGTGCGAACTCGATGCCGGCATCCAGCTTTGGTGCCTTGACCGTGACAGCCGCACGAGCCGGCGCGTCGGTGGTCGCAGGTGCCGGTGCCTTGTTTACCGGCTTGGCCTCGACAGCCTTGGCCCTCTCCATGCGGCGAAGGTCTTTCAGCTCCTCGTCAATGGTGTCGTTTTCGTCGGCGAGGGTTCCGAACTCTTCGCGTTCGGCCTCATCCTTGGTGCGCCCTTCCTCGGACGCCTTGGTCTGGATTTCCTCCATGCGGGCCATGTTCGCGGCACGCTTGGCCTCCAGAGCCGTGATCTGCTCAGCGAGCGTTTTCATGTCTTTGCCCTCCTTCGGGCGCAAGTTGACGGGTTTGTGAGATTTTCCCGAAGCGCCGGGAGAGGTCTTCGCCGGACGCTCAATCGTGCCAGTCGCGGCGGGAGCGTTCGGATCGAAGGACTTGATGAGCGCGACACCGGCCGCGTCCATGTTCTTGATGCTCGTCATCACGGCTTCCGGCTGGGCCGGGATCGTGACGGCGGAAAGCTCGAAGACTTCGCTTTCGATGAAGCGAATGCCGTTCGTGCCCTCAATGAAGGCGTATTCGATGGCCTTGAAACCGATGGACACGGCGCGGACCAAGCCCAGCTTGATCGATTGCCAGGCTTCATCGACGCGATCCTTCAGCGTGCCGGCTTCTTCAATGACAGGTAGTTCGGCTTCGAAGGTGATGCCATCCTCGGTAGGGTCATCGAATTTCACCGTACCGATGGGCTTCCCGGCATCGTGCTGCCACAGGAACGGCATGGGGTTCTGAAACTTGACCCCCATGGGTTCGACAACATCGCCAACACGATCAACCGCCGGCGTCGTCGCGACACCGCGAATAATGCGCTTTTCCTCGTTCACTGCCTTGATGTGCAGATACGAGTATGCGCGGCGCGTCACAGTCATGACGGACCTCCAGAGTTTTAATTTTCAGGGAGCGATGTCAGCCGAAGGCGAACATCTGATATTTGGGCTCGGTTCTGGCGCCCTGGTACGAAACTGCCGCACCAAGAGCCATTGCCAGAGCGACAGCCGCGTCGATCTTGTTTGTTGCCCGCTCTTTCGCGAGCCAGCGGTTGCCCCAGCGGTCTTCATCTGTGACCGCAGACATGATTGCAGAGATGAGAACCGGATTGCGTCGAAGCCGAATGCGGCCTTCTGCAATTGCGTCCTCGAATTCCCGCACCGATCCTGGCATCCAGAGACCTTCAGGATCGCGTTCAGCAGCTTTTGCCGCAGCGATCATCGCCTCGTTTGGCTTGCCCTTCTTGGTGCCGCCCTGCGGATGCTCCACGAACTCGACTGTGATTCCAAGTGCCGCACATTCCGGCTCGAACCCCCTGCGGAACGCATACCGGTCATAGGCAACACACTGCACAGCAAAGTCGTGGGCATACTCAGCGAGAGCCTGAGCAACATGGTCAAAGCGGATGCTCTGCCCCTTGGGAGCATGAAGGAAGCCTTGCTTCACCCATTCCTGATAGGGCTGCCGATCCTTCAACTCACGGGCGGCGAGCGTGTCGCCTGGCGTCCATGCCTCAATCCATGCGTCAAAGGTCGGCTTGCGAACGGTCTGAACCTTGCCATCGCGCTCGGCTTCAACCTCAACATCACCGGCACGAACCACCACAGCGAGCGCGGTGATGTCTCGGTTCTGTGAGAGATCAACGCCGATCCATGCTTTCTCACCATGATGATCGACCGGATCAAAGTCATGGATGCGAGGCTCAAGCGCCGCGCGCGTCATCCATGCCGTCTCCGCATCCGTCCAGACGCAGAAGTGAAGACGAAGGATGTTGTTGAGCTTCGAAGGGATGTCCTTTGCCTGCTTCACCACCCCTGCGAGGTATTCCTCGGTGATCGTGACGCCGAGCAATGGGTTTGCCTTTATCCAGGATGTCGGGTCTTCAAGCGGGTCATCATCAGGATCGAGCCCGCATACATAGCTGAACGTGCTGTCATCGATCGGCTCGCCAAGATAATGCGGGTCATCGTCCTTAGCATCACGATTGCCAGCGGCCACCCTTACTGCGTGCTCATGCTCTGCCCAGCATGCCGACGTGCGATCACTCCCGGAGTTGGTAATCATCAGCAGTAGCGGCTGGCGACGGAACTTGAAGCCACGCTCCAGCATCTCGATGATGCCGCCATCTGCGTGTTCATGCAGCTCGTCCACGAGTGCGAAATGCGGGCGCGGACCGGAACCGGTCTTCTTGGTCTCTCTCGATACCGGGCGGAAGAACGACCCCTTCGCCAAATAGGCGAGATTGTATTCCTTCCCTGGGCTGCCGCTGCGCTTCAGGCGTTTGTCAAGGTCTGGCGACTTGTCGACCATCTTCACCGCGTCACGGAACAGGATGCCCGCCTGCTCCTTGGTCGCGCCCGCCGAATAGACCTCAGCACCGGCCTCGCCGTCTGCCATTAAGCCATAGAGCCCGATCCCACCAGCAAGTGGGGATTTCCCGTTGCCCTTCCCCTGTTCAATGTAAGCGCGGCGGAAGCGGCGCCAGCCGTCCTGACGCTTCCAGCCGAACAGAGAGCCGATGATGAAGTCCTGCGCCGGCTGGCTCTTGAACGGCCTGCCCTCAAACTGCCCTTCGCTCAGCTTAAGTTTTGTCTCGAAGAATCGGATCGCCTTCTCGGCTGCAGCTTTGTCGAACTCGAGATCCCTGCGCTTCAGATCATCGATGTGGCGACGGCAGGCATTGCGAACGTGAGGTCCTGCAACGATCTCTCCTTTGACCACCGCCTCGGCATAGGTCGTCGCGCGGTCAATCGTCGAAGAACTCGTCTTTTTCATCCGGGGCTTCATCAGTCCTGTTGCGTTCGTCGGTCAGCCCGAGCTCGCTCATGTAGGCTCGCATCTGCCCGTGCTTCGACGCAGGGAAGCCAGTGGGGTTGAACCGGAACTCCTGCCAAAGTTCGCAGAAGGCGATTGCGGCAGGCTCTCTTGACGCATCAAGCCAGTAGGCAGGCTCGATGTACTTCTTCCAAGCTTTAAGCCCTTCGCCTTTCAAACTCGAAGGGCGAGACAGCGAGCCGAACCGCTCAACAGATTCCTCGATTGCCTTACGCGACTTACCTTTATCGCCATGCCTTGTCTTGCGATGCGTCCCGTCGATCAAGCGCAGGTGCGCCGCCTTGGGCTTCGCTCCCCTGGCTGCCATATTGGATACTCCAGAACGTTAATGTGGTTTTTTGCTTTTTTAGGGACCGAGGCGGTCTAGAAGGGGCACCCGATCCCGATTTTCGGATACCCCCGCCCCCTTTTCGCGCCCACAGCGGGCCATGGGAGGCCGTGGAGAGGCGTTGAGCATTTTACCGAGGCCATGTCAGAGTTGCCCCTACCCTTCGTCTATGGGCCAGCCATCCAGTCCTATGAGTGAGCGCTTCCGTCCGGTCTTTTCGAACGACTGCTTCGCGCTGTCATGGCAATGTTTGCAGAGGCACTGGAGATTGTCCCGGTCCCAGAACAGGCGCTCATTCCCCTTGTGCTCTTTGATGTGGTCGGCAACGAGCTGGCTTGTGTCTGGCTCAACGCGCTTGCACCTCCTACATGTGAAACGATCCCTGACAAGGATGCTCCAGCGGAGCTTTTGCCACCGGGCGGTGCTGTACCATGGCCGATAGGCTCTGGCCTCTGGTGAACGCCGGTCGGTCCTGTCCATCAGGACCTGGAGGCGGATGTGCCTCCCCTCGGGAGCTTTGTCGGAAGACCACCTTTCGGCTGATATGATGTCCCGATGGGATTGGGAGACGCAGCGCCAAGGAAGCGAAGGAAGGATCGGCGTTTCATGTTAGGTCTCCCGGATATCGTCATAGCTGCGGGCGCGCGGGTTCTGATCCGCTGGCCCTTTGGCTAAAACCACCAGATCGCAATCAGCTATTTCCCGCTGCGCACGCTTGTCCCAGCCACGATGAATGAAATCCGGCGGCCCGAAGGCTTTGACCGCTGAGTGGTATTCCTCGCCACGGAAGCCGACGAAGTGGGTGCAGCGCCTCAAAAGATCAACGCCCACACCAGCCACGCCAGGAGCGATCCGATCAGGGCTGCGCCAAAGCGAAGCAGCGGCATGATGTCGAAGCCGTAGTCTCCGCTGGGCTTCATTGGCGTGAAGACCGCCCACGAGAGCGACACAGCAGTGATCAGGGCCGGGATCGCCCACCATGCGAACGTGACTGTCATCTGCATCATCCTTTGATCAGATCGAGCGCCTGCACCAATTCGCGGATATTTTCGTCCGAGAGGCCAGACATGCGTTCGCCTTCGTCACGTTGGTTCACGGCCTCGCTGCGAATGTCCCACACCGTCTTGCCGTCATAGGTGCGCTTTCGGGTGGCGGTTACACGCCTGCCGTATGCGTCCCGGCCGATATCCACCTTCTGTTCGACAAGCTGCGGCATCTCAGGTCTCCACATACGAGAAGCCCCAGCGCATGGCCGGGGTTAGCGAGATCGATCATCTGAGTACATATGTCGCGACATTTTTACTTTTGTCTTCGACGCTGACGCCTATGTTGCGCGCCTCTAAACAAACACAGGGATACCTTGGGATGCTGACACTCGCATGGCGATCGATACTCATTGGCTTCATCGTCGCGGGCCTGACACATGTCGCGGCTGCAATCGTCGTCATGGCGTTTGAGGACCATCACACAATGGCCGCGACATTGGTGCGATCAGTGTTGATCACGATCCTTGTAGCACCGGGCATATTCTACCTACTTTGGCAGGAGCGTACTGGTCGGAAAGCCCCGGACATCATCAAGCCCCGAATATAAGCCCCTAACCTGAATTACTCGCCACCGCCTGGATTACATCCAGTTCGTCACGACCAAGGGTAATCGTGTACCGCCGTGTCGCGTTGTCCATGTACATGTCAGAGGTGAGGATCGTCAGTCTGACCGTATCGTCATCGACAAGCTCAACATGATCCTTCGTGATCTTCTCCCGATAGATCAGCTTTGGATCGCCATCCTTCTTCCCGGGCCTTACTTTGACTTCCATGGGTCCGCTCTCGCAAGTGCATGTTCTTGCTCGATAGCATTTGGATAACAGACGCGGATTGATCAGTGTCAAATTCACTTGCCGGCGGAATCAATCGAACTTGGTTGCAGCGGGCGGATTTGAACCGCCGGTCTTCTGGTTATGAGCCAGACGGGATAGACCACTTCCCCACGCTGCTGAAACTGATGCCGGGCTACCCTCCCGGCTTGGCCACCGGCCATGCCCCTAAGCCATGGTCTCCACGTCGGGGCGCGGTGGCTTCCCCTTTTATGTCTACGCCGCTTCCTGCTTCCGGCGCTTCGCCCTAGCGCCGATTGCGGTTCTGCAACCACGTCGCACCGGCATCACGATCAGTTCCATCGGCTTCGATGGGCGACCAACACGAAAGAAGCCGAACGGCAGATGAATTTCGACATTCGGGCTATTCAAGTCGATATGGACGCCGAGCGAGAAGGCCCACCATCCGACGAACCAGAAATAGGCGACGAATTTCTCGCCTTCGTATCCGTACAAGCGTCTCATTACGCCGCTTCCTGCTTCCGCTTCTTGGCTTCCCTCTGCCGCCGGCGCTCATTGCGCCGCTCTGCCCAGGAGAAGTCCGCTGGATCGTTTGAGAAGTAGCTGGTGAATGCCTCGTCTGAGGCCCATGACGTAACGCCTCTTTCCTCGGCGCGCTCGTCTTCGATGTTGGGCTCAATATGCCCGTTTTCCGGGGGAAAAGGGAACCCCTCGAATTCGGGGACATTGCAATTCTGCACACTCCTGCGAGCCAGATGTGCAAAAATTGATGAAAGAGCGCGATTTTTCCGCGCCCTCCCCGTCTTCGGCGTGATGTCCTGACCGGCGCACCAGTCCTTGAAGAACAGCCGCTTGTGGTCGGCCATGCACCTCACCCAGGCGGCAAGCGCGGCCCTGTTGGTCTCGCTGTCGACCAACGCATACCAGCCCTGCGCCTCCTCGGCTTCCGAGATGTCTCGCGCCGTGTATTCGGTCTTCTCGAAGAACTCCCGCCGATAGAGCGCATGGGCGTCCTCGTCCTCTCGGAGAAGACGGCAGGCGTTGGCCAGAGGATCGCGGCTGCGGCGCTCCCCTCGCCTGTGGCCCCAATTCCTCATGTCGTCGTCGGAATGGACGTAGGGGAGCTGCTGGGCGCGCAGCGGGGCCGGTCCCACGCGGTTGCCCACACTCTCGATCTCTGCCGCCCGGATAAGGCGCTCTGCGATCTCTTCGATGTTCATGTCATCCTCCGACGATCATCCAGCATGTCGAGTTGATCCGCGTTTGGGCCGAAGCGGCGGAACAGGCGCTCATAGACCATACCGCCGAGAGCGAAGCGCGTCGGGACAACGCTCCTCAGTTCCTGCGCCACAAACTGCAGCTCACCACCGGGGATCATGTCCCATGTCTCGAGCCATGCGCTTGCATCGCGCTCGATGATGCCCTGACAGGCCCTCACCATGTCCGAGACCATCCAGAAGCCGCTCTCATCCATCAAAAGCAGGTTGTTGCCGGCTTCCCTGATCGTGGTCAGCACCAGTCTTACATGGGCCTCTCCAAATTTGCGGTAGATCCGATCCAGCGTCACCACTGCTCGCGTTTCTCCCACTTCGGGATAACGATGGCCATCGATGACTTTGATGCCGAATTCATCGCAAAGGCGTTGGATATGAGCTGGGATGGCTGTCACAGGCCCATCTCCTCTAGAAACGCGTCGAGACCTTCGGGCTTCTCAGGTGCAAGGAACAGTGGCTTGATCTCCCTGTCCCAATGCCTGCTGAGTTGCCATGAGAGTCGCGTCACGATGTTGTGCATCTTCACGATCTTCATCTCATCGCTGGTGCGCGTGATGCGTCGCTCCCACTTCCTGATCTCGCGCCACAGCCGTCGATGTTCTCTGCGCACGCCCTCCGGCAATGACCGGAAGCACTTGCCGCAGATCATTTCTCCGGGGAACTCATCCGCCGGGCCTGTGCGCCGGCAACGCGGGTTGATGCAGGGAGTGCGATCGCTCACGCCTTGACCACCTCCACCGGGCGTTTGCCGGCGCGATGAATGGTTCCCGCGCTCCATTCGTGCTCGGCCTTTGCTCTCGCGCTGACGTAGTTGCCATTCATGTAGGAGATCAGGGCTGCATGAGCGCCCTCCCTCGCCTCTCTGGCAGTCCGGAATGGCTTGATCTCGCCATTCTCCATCACGGGCTTGTAGGCGCCGTGTTCACCGGCTCGGAATTCCCCGATCCAGATAAAGCCGTTGTGCCGGGCGCGGGCGTCGAAAGCGTTCATTGGTCCCTCGCCTTCTCATATCGATGGATTGCAAGCCGAAGTTGGTCCGACCGTTTCACCGTATCGGTAGAGATCAGGCCGCCATTGCCTGACCAGGGCATGCCGGGGATGCCGTTGAGATCAACGTTCACGGCTTCGACCAGTGCCTTGGCAGCGTTCAGAAGGTCTGTGCTCATATCGGTCACAGCATTGCCTCCTGCAGCTCTGCATCGGTCTGCCGTTCCGATTTGTAGCGAGTGAACCGCGCCTCAAAGATCAGGTTGTTCTTCACCGCGGCATTTCCGAAGCGGACCTTGATCGCGCCTATCTGGGCAATGTCTTCGCCCTCGATCACCGCGGACGGGAATGCCTTGTGGATCTTCTTCCAGTCGGAGTCAGATGCAGCCACGGCCTTCCGCTCCTCAAGGAATTTGATGTAGCGATAGACATAGAAGATCGCATCATAGGCCTGCTTGGCCGGATCGCCGCCAAACAGATCGGCCGAGATAGGCCGTGGATTGTCCCGCTTCATGCCGTAGCTGTTGCGCTGGTTCAGAACGAGCCATGCCGCGCCGGTTTGCTCCGCGCCGGCCTTGAACACCTTGTTGATATCCTTGGCCTTTGTGCCCTCATCCGAGCGCCGATCCTGCGGCGTCACGGCTCCTATGTGATCAACCACCACAAGTGGGACATTCCCATTGCCGAAGCGCTTCACGAATGAGCGAGCAAAGGAAAGCAGTTGGGGCGCTGTCTGGTCCGTGCATTTCACGACCTCGAAAGGCTGCCGGTCGATCCAGGTGGCGAAGTCGACCACCTTTCTCATTTCCTTCTCTGAAACGTCTCCGGCCCGTTGGCGCCGCGCTTCGATGTCGTGCTCCTGAGCAATCATCTGTCGCACGCACTGCTCTCCAGACTGGTCATAACTCATGAACAGGACCGGGTGCCCGCGTTTCAGGGCATGCGTGATCATCTGGAGCGTGAGGCTTGTCTTGCCTTCTCCTGAGCTGGAAAGCAGCCCGTAGAGGTTCCCTGCCTCGAAACAGGGTTCGGAGATGACTTCTGCGATTTCATCCAGGCAGATCGGAACGCCCGCGATGCTCTTGCGCTGTTGGGCGGCGGTCATGGCTTCCAGATACTGGTGTCCAAGGTTACCCGAACCACCACCGACGTGCTCGCCACGAAGCTTGGCAAGTTGATCCTCCAGCGCCGCGGAGGCAGAGAAGGGATCCACATCGGGAGACCGGGCATACACGCCGGCGATGGTTTCCTCGCAGCCGGCGATGATCTGGCGATCAATCCAGTGGTGCAGGACACCAAGGGCATAATCGCGGGCCTGAACCGGTGCCACGGCCTCCACGGCAAGCCGAACCAGGTATTCCCCCAGTGTGATCTCGCCGACGCGCTCGCCCTCAGGCAGGTAGCTCTTGACGGTCTTCGGATCGGCCTTGCGCCCGACAGAGACCATTTTACCGATCACCTCAAACACCTTTCCATGCAGCGGATCGAAGAAGTGATGAGGCTGGATCACCTTGGATACGAGGTCAAAGCAGGTGTTATTGACCAGCACTGCCCCAAGAATGGCCTGCTCGAGCTCGATGTTGTGAGGGAGTGGCTTTTGGATATCGGTCATGCCGCCTCTCCTGTTCGGCGCGCCTGAACGATCTTGAATGTCTGGCAGGACGGTCCAGCGAACGCCAATCCAACCGCGTCTGCCTGATCGTCATTGGTGACGGTGATGCGAAGCTGCCGACAGCGAACCCGCGCCGCCTTCTTCCAGTCCTTCCGGCTCCAGCCCGGCCGCCGTCCAAAACCAAGGAATTGCTTGCGCCATGTTTCCGGCGCAACGATCTCGAACGGGATCTGATAGGCCCGAACGATGGCTGAAGCCGCACCGGTAAGCTGGTTCAGAAGGAGTGCCGTCCCGGCGTTGATCGTCATCTCTTCATGCTCGCCGGCGAAGTCGTTTGTTTTCTTCCGATGCTGCATGACGTTTCGTGCCGGACGCTCGATCACCACGAAATCCGGGCGGGTTTGCTTCACCATCTTGATGATGCGCTGCCCCATCTCGCCGGCGCGGGCCTCGTAGCATTCACCGTCGATCTTGAACGATCCGGGCCTGACGGCTGACAGAGATGCATCCGTGTCGTACCAGGCGAAGCCAGTCGTCGTAGCAATATCCAGTCCGAGAATGAGTGCCATCAAGCTGCCTCCCCGAATTTGCCCGCCTCATCGCCCCAGACTGTCCAGTCGGGGCGGTTGGTGCGGCTGAAAAGCTCGATCCGGCGCGCGCAGGGCATCAACTGCTCGGCAGCCCGGTAAGCTTCTTCCGGTTTGCGGGAGTGCTCTCTGGCCTGCCCCATGATCAGCGACCGGACGGATTTGGTGGTCTTCGGCTCACCCCGCGTTCCGATCAGGATGGGTTCGTGAGCACTGCGGAAAATGTAGCCGGTTCCGAAGGCGAGCTTGCCGTTGATCGTCGTCTTGCCCCACGCTCCGGCTGTCTTGAAGGTAAAGCCCCAGGCATGCAGAACTTCGAGCGCCTGCGGCAGCATTGGATTGGTGGCCCAGAGCCACAGGAGCGCGTCCGGTGCAGCCAAGTCGAGAACCGGCAGCGCTTTGATCTCATCAAGGCTCTGGCAGCGGTATTGCGCCTGCGCCGACTTCCCCTCGCCCTTCCCCGAACGCAGTTCGAATGACCAAGCAGGGTCTGCCATAATCAGATCGAAGGAATGCGGGTTGATGTCGCCAAATGGCCAGTCGAACAATCGCATCACTCCCCTCCCCACATAGCCGCGCCAAGGATGAGAATGCCCGCAATGGCGATGGTCCAGTTGATGATCAAGAAACGGGTGCGCTCGGTCATTCCGCCGCCTCCATGAACTCGGCCTCACATGTCACGATCTCTTTCGGGGCGGCATCGGCCATGATCGCACCGACGCACGCCTTCATTTTCGCAACAGAAACCGCATTACCGATCTGCTTGATCTTGTCGGTCTTGGTACCGGCGAACTCGTACTGCTGGTCTTCGGTATTGAACCCCATGGCAGACGCCAGCTCGTGGGGCTCCAGCATTCGGAAAAGGATGTCGAATTGCTGGCCCGGCTCGATCAACGCCCCCTGACCCAGGGTCGGACCGACTGGCAGCGGCTCCCCCAAATCGTGGGTGCGCGGGGCTTGTCCCTCGCGCTCTCCGAACTGAGCAGTAATAAAGGCCAGTTCACCTCGGTTCGCCCCCGTTATCGTTGGCAGAGGTTCACCGTTTACATCGTGCGCGCGATTTTCGCCGCCCGCGTGTGTCACCGGAACGACGACGCCGAAACGATCTTTTGTCGTCACAGTCGGCAACGGTTCAGCATCGCTCGTGCAGGTCGAGTTTGCTCCATAGTAGGCTGAGATCAGAGCGTGCGCGCCGCCAGCCCCGCCCGTTGTGGACGTTGGCAAGGGGTCTGAAACCGCACGGGGCGAACCGCCGGATGCTTGCGACAACACGAACGGCTCAACGACTGCATATGAACTGCCATCACCATGCACGGTGCCCAACGGGTCTTCGATGTCGTGTGCGCGTCGAGTGTATGGATCTTTGTCACGGGCATCCGTTCCATGCGCAACTGTGACCAGCATTGGTCTTGCGCAGCCGGGACGCACTTCGGTCCCGGCGCCACCGGTGGTGATGGTTGGCAACGGATCACTTGCCGAGCGCGCGGCTCCGCTGTTGTGTTGTGACAGCAGCAGCGGCTCTGCGGAGTAGAGATGACCTGCGTGCGCGGTCTGCGTAGGCAATGGTTCTGATACGCCAGTCGCTGTCGATTTGCCCTTCATATTGACGACAACCGGCTCCGCAAGTGCGATATGCTGCCCGTTCGCTGCGATGGTCGGAAGTGGCGCTTCGAGCCCCTGTGCGGCCATATGATTGCGAAGCACAACAATGAACGGCTCGGGCCACTTGTGCTTCACCGCACCTGCATAGATGCGCATCAGGGTCTTTGGAGCGAGCGCCTTCTTCCGATTGAAGATCGACTTGCCCTTGATCTCCCAGTCGATGATTTCCCGCGCTGGGCGCCATGGCTTCGCGTCGGAGAAAAGTTCGCCTTTCACCTCAGTCCGCTTGCGATGCGTCGGCATCGGCCAGTGGACTTTTCGCCCGTCCGAACGCGCCATCAGAATGAATCTCTGGCGAGTGGTGGCATCTCCGTAATCAGCGGCATTGAGCTTTCGCCACTCCGGATCGAAGCCAAGCCTTTTCAGCGTCTCGATCCACGCATGAAAATACTCACCCTTGCGGCTCTTGATCGGGCGACCGGTTCGGCGATCAACCGGTCCCCAACTCGTGAACTCCCAAACGTTCTCGATGATAATCCGCTTCACACGGAGTTCAGTGAGCCAGGTAATAATGTGCCAAGGATCGGAACGCTGCTGGTCGCTGGTCGGCTTGCCACCGCGCGCCACACTGTGGTGGGTGCAGGTTGGCGATGCCATCAACAGGTCGAGATAGCCTTCGGGCACAAGAATGTGCGGACGGACAGTCGCAATGTCCTGCACAAAGTGCCGTGCTTCGGGATGATTGCGTTGATGGGTGTCGATCGCCGTTGGCCAGTGATTGACGCACACCAGTTCCATGTCGAGGCCGAGTTCAGCCAAGGCGCGCGATGCTCCGGTGGAAGAACCACCGGCCCCACAAAGCAGGTCGGCTACGAGCATCTTTTTCGGTTTTCTGATCTTCTGCATCTGGATCCCTGGCAGGTTCATCGCCTCAATCGGGGCGCGCCGTCTAAGCCGCGGCGCAGGGCACGCGGTTCAAAACGGGATGTCGTCTTCGGTGATGGCTCGCTGTCCCGGCTCAAGTCGGATGGTCTCGACATCGACACGGCGGGAGACTGAGACGGCCTCAAGCACGTAAAAGGATGTTCCCGGCGCGACACGGGCCAAGCGCTCGGCTTCGCCCTGTGCGCTGGCGAACGTCTTGTGACGCACCGTGGGTTGGCGCTGGCCAAGCCCGTAGACCATCCAGAAGGTTTCGGGAGCGGCCATGGTCTACGCCTCCGCCGCTTCTTCGTCGGGGAACTCGGGGTCGACTTCATCGCCCTTGACCAGCTCGGTTTCGCTGTCTTCGGCCTCAGCCAGTGCGCGCTCACGGGCACCGTCACCATGGCCTGAGAGCCATTCCTGATACTGCTCGGAACCTGGGGCGTATGGGTTCTCGCCATGCCCATCGCCGCGCAGGCCAGCATTGCGCCCAAGCATGCGGGCTTTCTCGCTGCTCGGCATGGCACCGTTCAGCAGGTAGTCGAACGACATCTGCGCTTCCTCGATACCGTCGCCGAAGGCATAGAGATATTCGATCACCTTCTCCGTTTCGGCGAGGTATTCATCCTTCTTGCCGGACTTGATGATCTGGAGTGCGCGGTCAGCAGCCTTGAGGTGGATGCCCTTCCCTTCGACGTGCTTGCGAGTAGCCCGGTATGAGCCCGTTGCGCTCTCCACTGCTTCCTTCTCGCGCTTCAACTTGCTGAGATTGAGCGCTACGGCTGCATCGACTGCAGGGCCGTTGTGCGTGGTCTTTTCAGTCATGCCTCTTCCCTTTCCTCTTCGGCCCCAGCCGTTCCGCCAGCCACAAGATCAGCAAGCCGAACAAGCGCCGGATGGGCCGTGGTCTCTTCCCTTTTCCGCTCATATGCCGTGTCCATTTTTGAGCCGAATTCTTCCCAATGAGCCCGGAACACGGACATCCACCGCGAGACCTTCATTTCGCGAGCGGGACGGTTCCAGCATTGGAGGATGATCGCGGCAGGCACTCGAAGCCGCGTTTGCAGCCGATGGGCTGCCGCCTCAATTGTGTCGCCGGGACCGCGGTGCTCCTTTCGGAGAAGGTCCGACGACATGCGCTTGGCCTCCTGACCAAGCCACAAAGGGTCATCGATACGCGCTACATGCATGATGCTTTCCCTGTCGTGATTTTTGTTACGCATGACAAATTTCCTTCGGCAGATTGGTCCGCGTCGAAGGAACGATCGGGCCTGTAGGGCTCGATCTCGAAAGGAAGGAAAGGAACGACGAATGAGCAGGACGACGCGCAAACATCAGCCTGGTCAGCTCGATTTGTTCCCTGAAACATTGCGGAGGTCATTTGCGCCTCCGCTGAAACGGGCTCATGGCAATGGCGGCGACAACCGCCAGAGGCCAGACAATGCAAACTGCCCATTCACGGAGGCCCGCGGGCGCTTCCCGCTTTACGGCAGCAACCGCGCCTATGACGCCAAGCCCGTATAGGATGATGGCGAGGATCGTCATGCTGAGCTCTCCAGAACCGCAACACCGGCATTTCTTAGAACGCGCTCAACCTCACAGGGAGCGCAGGGTTTGCCGGTTTCGCGCCGGATGGTTCTCGCAATATGCGTGGGCGTCTGACCGCGTCGCGCTGCCGCAAGCATCAGGTCGGTGTCGGCAACGGTCCACTTGAAGTTCCACAAAGGGCGCTGGGTCATGCCGCCTCCGCAAGGATCGGCGCCAAGCCCTCGGCGGTGCGGAACTCGTCTACGAAAGCAAGAAGCTGCCGGCGCGTGAGCATCTTCGGGCGACCGCGCCCATTGCTCACGCTGAACCGCGACCGGTGATACCTGACGCGATAGCCCCACTGTTCCAGGTATCTCCTGATCGCTTCGAAATCCGTGTTTGCACCAGGCTCAAACCGGCGAGGTGCGCCATGTTGAGAAATCCAGTCCGAGACCAGTTCCTCGAGCGAGTGCGCCGGCCGGACTTCACCACTGCGATTTTCCATTTTGTCATCGAGAGGACGCGAGATGCCGGCCGGCTGGCCCTTGGATACCGTCTCGCACCCGAAGATCGCACGACTTGCCTTTCGGCTTTTGTGCCCAAGGGCTTTAGCATTGTGAGAGGATGTCATCCCGCGATCCTCTCGATCCATTCCACCACACCGGAGATCGCCAGCAAGATCACCCACCAGCCTGCGAGGGAGGTGAGAAGAAGCGAGACCAAAAAGGACCAGACCAGGATGATCTTGCCGGTGCTGAGATGAAGGGTTGCCGGAGAGGATACGGGAGGAGGTGCACCCTCTCCGGCGTCAGCCGCGCTGGGGGGATAGCGCGGCGTTCTGGTGTCTGGTGGGAGGTCATGCGGCGGCTCCCATGGATGGACGCCCCTTCCCGCCATGCGCATGATGGGAGTGCATGATTCCAACATGAGGCGAGAAGGAGCGAACTGAATGGAATTTGGAGATGACGACATCATCGTCCCGATCATCGTCTGGACGGAGACCAACTACGAACGTGCAGTCGCTCTCAGCGAGGACGAAATGCCGGAAACCTTCGCGGACTGGCAGAAACAGCTTGCCGTAGCCAAGAGCGGTCTCCCGGCTGGCGCGAAGATCATCGAGATCAAAGCAGACCCTGACGAGGTCGCCGAATGGTGCCGGAGAAATCGAGGTCAGGTCACAACCAAGGACCGGGCAGCTTTCGCCATCTACCAGTTTCAACGGGACTACAGTGTATAGCGCGGCGTTTGCAGTGAGATCAGGCATGACCGAGCCTCGCGGCTTTAAGGCCATAGCCCATCCGGCAGTTGTAGGAGCTCATGCCAGCCGGGGCGATCTTGCGGAACTCTGCGATGGTGCGCCGGCGATGGGGAAGGCTGACGCCGCGCATTGCATCATGAAGAATGCGAGCATGAAGCGCCCGGCTGATCTTCGCGGTCAGCGAGACGTACTCGTCATAGCCGATGACGCCGCGCTTCCACATGGACATAACCGCGCGGCGCTCACTGCTGACCGTTTTGAAAAGCGCCGAATGCTCACCAGCCCTGCGGAAGCGATCTTCAAGCTGCCCCATGAAGCCGGAGCGGATGAACGTCTGGTAGATCGGGTTGCGCTCGCTCATGCCGCTGCCTCCGCCGAAGCACAGGAACGCGCCAGCCACTCATACGTGACCCCCTCAATGCCTCGTCTAGAGCTCGCTTCGATGACCGCAGCCCAATGTTTCGGGGCGATGCTTCCACGCCTCCGCATCTGCCTTGCAGCCTCGTATCCGCAACCGACTTCGGACGCGAATTCAGCGATCGTTTTCCACTCATCAATGAGGGCCGAAATGGATGTAGGTTCCTGTGCCATGCCAATTTCGTACAATACGTACGATACTAAATCAAGGCACAATCGTACACCTTGGACGATAAATTTCGGCCATTCTGTACGAATGGAAGAACCGAAAGACAGATTGCGCCAGGCTATGATCGACGCGGGCTATAAATCTCCCGCGGAAGCCGCGCGCGCGTTTCGCGAGATCAATCAGAACACTCTCACCAGCAATTTGAATGGCAATCGCCCGATATCGCGGAAGGCTGCAGAGAAGTATGCGCGTCTCTTCGGGACCCGTGCAGGGTGGATCCTATTTGATGAAGAGGCGGAAGAAGACCGGAGTGATATGGAGGTGCCGTTGTTATCGATGGTCAGCGCAGGCCACCTACGCGAGCAGCCCACGATCACCGCGGCCGACATCGAGCGTTGGGTCCGTGTGGCGGATATGCCGAAGGGAGAATGGATTGCGCTTGCCGTAGAAGGCGATTCCATGGATCGGGTAGCGCCGGAGGGCTCTATCGTTCTTGTGAACCGTGCCGATGATCGGCTCATTGACGGAAAGTTCTATATTTTCTCTCTGGGCAACGGAGCGGCTACGTTTAAACGCTATCGACGCAATCCTGAGCGCCTGCAACCGTACTCCACGAACCCAGATCACATTTCGATCCCGGTGGATGGCGATCTGTACGTGTTCGGAAGAGTTCGAAGAGTAATCACGGACATTTGAGAGCGGGGGATTTCAATGAGGGGGATTTTCGCTGGTGCGGTCGTTCTGACTACGACTTGCGCGCCGGGGTTTGCGGCCGGAGAAGGCTGCATCCAGATTTCGAACGATCTGGATCGATTGGCTTGCTACGATAAAGCGCTTGGACGGACACCAGAACAGAAGACGGAGCCGATTGCACAAGGCAATTGGTCGGTCACGTCTGAAACGTCCAAACTCACCGATCAAACGAATGTTTTCCTCCGCGTGGAGTCTGACGAAACGGTCAATTGCGGATGGAACAGAGGCGGGAAAGTCACGCTCTACGTGCGCTGCGTTGAAAACAAGACCGGACTGATTTTCGCCACCGGCTGCCACATGACTTCCAGCCAATACAACGACTATGGTGACGTAACCTATCGCCTGGATGACGAGAAGGCGAAGACTGTTGGGATGCAGGAATCAACCAACAATCGATCGCTGGGCCTTTGGAGTGGCGGGCGCTCTATCCCGGTCATCAAGCAAATGTTTGGCAGGTCACAGATGGTGGTGAGGATGACGCCATACGGCGAAAACCCTTTCACCGCGACATTCGACATCACTGGGCTGGAAGAATCCATCAAGCCATTGCGGGACGCCTGCCACTGGTAACGGCATACAGGGACAGCTCAAACTTAGGGCATAGAGGCGTGAAGGGTTCCCAGATTGTTCAGGTTGACATCGAAGGCGGGAGGAATATATGGCTGTGAGTGAAAAACGGCCCCAGTCATTCGTCTCTGATAAAGCGCACTTCGGTGCCACGAGTGATTGGGGTCAACCCCAATGACCTCCCGAAAATTTGCTATTCTCATGGACGGCGGCTTCGTCACAAAGAAGCTTGGGCCAAAGCTTGGCCAGTTCCCGTCCGCGAATGACGTTCAGTCCGAGGTCGACCGCATATCAGGTCACGAATACCTTGCGGGCCATTCCCTCATGCGAGTGTATTTTTATGACGCCTCGCCATCCACTGAGACGTTGAAAAATCCGATTGACGGCACCACCGTCAACCTGGGAGCAACCAAAATCCATAGCGATTACACCAGCCTTCACCAAGGACTGGAACTGATGCCCGACTTTGCGTTGCGCATGGGAGAGACAGTCTCGCATGGGTGGACCTTCGGACCTCGCGCCCTGAAAAACCTGACAGAAAAGCCGCGCCAACCAGAGGCGAAAGACTTCATACCCAATATCGAACAGAAGGGCGTCGACCTGCGGATCGGCTTGGATATAGCCCGCCTCTCTCTGAAATCTCTCGTGGATGTAATCGTGGTCGTCACCGGGGACAGCGACCTGATTCCCGCATTCAAGTTCGCGCGTCGAGAAGGTGTGAAGATCTACGTGGACGTCATGGGACATGGCGTAAAGCGCGATTTAAAGGTCCATGCGGACCGAGTGATTACTTAGAACAGCTTGAAGCTTAGGAGGGAATTCATGCGGGGGAAGATTGTAGCGATAGCGTTCGTGGGAGTGGTAAGCACTCCCCTTGTCGATCAATCTTCCAGCCGGCCACTCATCCGGAAGAACTGCGCCAAGCGCAATGCGGCTTCTTCCGAAGAGAACTTCGCAAGCACCCTGGCAGGGTCACGCGGGCTGCGCACCGATACGCTGAGCAGATATAGGCCGATCCCATCGATCGACGGGTCTTCCGCAGCAGCGATCTCACGCTCGCGTTCCGTGATTTCACCAATGCATAGGCTTTCAGCATTCGAAAGCGAGGCGACAACCTGCATGGTCATGACAAATCTCCACCAATTCGGGGCTGAAAATGGCAGACAACCCATCCATTTCGGTTAACAAGCTGGCAGAATATATCGTTTCTCGGGCTGCAAGGCAGCGAAAAATCCTCAGTGACCGAAAATATCCTGACCCCGACTTCAACATGGGGCAGTTCTATCGTGAAGCCGAAGAGGCTGTATCCCAGTATCTCACAACGGGCGCTATCGATCCGGCGCCACTGACACGGCAGCTTCGTCTGCTGGATCAGCAGCCGACCGAAAAGATCGGCACCGCAAGACGAATTTCTTCCAACATCGACGCTATCGAACGTTTTTCAGAGATGCTTGATGACATTGACCTCGGCGATGCAGACGCTTCTCTGGGATCAAACCACGCTGAGAAACTTACATTTCACAACGTCCAGATTTCCGTGCGCCCCGAGATTATTCTTCGTGGAGCAGGCCCGAAAGGGAAGAAGCTGGTTGGAGGTGTGAAGCTTCATTTCTCTAAAAGCAGGCCACACACTGAGGAATCTGCCGGCTATGTCTCGGCGATCATGCAGGAGTATTGTCGACTTCACATCGCGGGAGACGACGAGACTGTTAATCCCAGCTATTGTTTCGTCATTGACGTAGCATCCGGCAAGGTATTTCCGGGAGTGAAGTCAACTGCGGCTCGCATGAAGGACGTAGCGGCGTGCTGCCAGAACATTTCAGGACTGTGGCCTTCGATATGACCGATCCAGATCCAAGAGTTGACGCCATCGCAGCAAGCGACCTGGTTTCAGCGTCCGTGCTTGCGTCCCTTATCGGGGCACTCGCTTCCAAAGGCATTCTGTCAGACCGCGAGGTCCGCGAAATCTACGAACACGCCCTGTTCCTGCTTGAGAGCCACCAGAGCGAAGAACCGGATATGAAAGCAATCTTTGAGGCGGCACGCGAGATCATCGACGCACAGTTGCGGTAGCGGTCATGAATTGGAGGATGTTCATCATCAGCGTGGTCAGCTCTGCAGCAATCATCGGCGGGTTGTATACGGCGATGGTAGCGCTGTTCACGTGAGGAAGTGAAACCAAGGGGGCCGAATTGGCACGGAGACCGCCAAAGCAAGAACGCCGGGAAATGAACTGGCTGGTTTTGCTCGTATGCCTGGTGATCGTTGCCGGTCTCGCATGGGCGATCTACGAGACTGCTGAATTGCTGGCGGCACTCTATTAGGCGAATAGGGAGGGGAGATGGAGATCGAGCCGCCAAAGTTTGATCGCGCGCTACAGAAGAAGATCCTTGAAGACCTGAAAACGCTGTACCCAGAATTCGCGGACATGCAGCGCTCGTTCAAGGAAATCCCGACAGACCGGGAGTTGACGCCAAATCTCCGCTATCTCGAAGAATTCGGCTTGGTTGAAGTCAACTGGTATCCGAAAACAAACACATCACCAAAGCGCCCATTCGCCGCCGCCATCACCGCACGAGGGATCGACTTTCTCGCCGACGATGGCGGCCTGACCGCGATTTTGGGAGTGGTGACTGTTCGGCTGCATGAGGAAACGATCAAGGAACTGTTGATCGATCGAGTCCAGTCCTCGGACGAACCGGAATCTGTCAAAAGCAGGATGGTTTCGCAGATCAGGTCTTTGCCAGCAGAAATGACGAAAACAGTGACGATAGAGGGCCTGAAAGCTGGTCTCGCTCGGACGCCGGATGCAATTGCCTGGCTTCAAAAACTGCTCGACCTTTAAAAGTTCCCACGTATTCGAAGGTGATATAGCCAGCAGCACCGTCCGAGCCGGTCAACTCCACAGACAGCAATTCGAGATTAGATAGACTACTCCCATGCGGAATCTCGGCGTGCGGAACTGAAATACGCAACGACGTACTTTCACCGGGGTGAACCGGCTCAAACCAGATATCGCTCACAACCTCGGCAATGAGCTCCGGCTCCTCGCATCCGAAACCATCTACCTTGGTTCTGGTAAGGTTCCTCATAGCGCCCTTCCCTTCTACGTTTGAGAGGTATCAACCTCTGAGATTTTCCAAATTCTGAATAGTGGTGAGTCAGGAGCCCGAACATAGGAGGACTAAGCCCCGTGCTCTGAGAGCATCCGGAGTTAGCCCCTATGCCGAGCGATTCTGAACAGCGGAGCCGTCTATCGCCCTTCCGAGTTGGTCAGAAACCAGTGCCAACCCTCGACCGCACTTTCTCGTTGCCTCTGGTAAGGCCACGGCGAGCACCCCTTCGGTCTTTCGGAGTGGGGCTGTACTTTGCTCGCGCCCAGTGGTAATACGATACCGCATCTCAAAGCGGTGAGAGCGCCACCGTCTTCAACCATTCGCTCTCTTTTCGACCCCGGCCATCGCGCCGGGGTTTTGCATTTGTATGACTGCTGGTACGGCATGTCAAAAAAAATCGTACAAAACGTACTTGACCAGTCATCGTACATTTCGTACGTTCCTCTCACACACCGAGCACGAAGAAGCGCTTCCGCGCCGATCTGCCGGACACGATGGAGAGGAAGACGATGGCCTATACGGCAGAACAAATCGCAGAAGGCGAAAAGCACACAGCGCTCAGCCCGGAATACTTCGCCGCGCGTGACGCCGCAGAGCGGTTCCTCAAGCATTGGCAGGAAGACCACGCGGAACAGCTTGCCGAGGCCATCATGAAGCCGGTCCTCGACGCGGTACAGGAGAAAGTCTGGGATGCTTTCCGTGACTGGCTTCTTTCCGACACCGAGATGAACGCGCAAAGCGAAATGCGTCAGATCATTGAGGACAGCGTGACCGCCCTGATCGGCGGAGAGGAATGGGCTTATCGGCGCTACATCTCGCCAGAAGGCTACCGCAAGGAAAAGGTCCGGGAGACTCTGGCAAAGCTCTACAGCGACCCGATCAAGGACGCTCGCATTCGTGACCTCGAAATCGAGGTGGAGCGCCTTCAAGAGCAACTTCGCTTCCGCACCTATTGACCGCCTAGCCCACTCCCCCGGGAACATGGAGCACGAGATCATGCCGTTACCCGCAGAACGAGATTTCACAGCGCTGGCGATGTCGCAGAACATAGCGGCATGGTCAAAGCAGGATGACCCGGAGTTTGGCGAATATGCCAGCCGGTTGATCCCTGACTTCGAGGCAAGCGCCCATCGCCAGCAGGCGGCTTACCTGTCCGCCCGACGCGCCCGTCTGGTGTCCCACATCAATGAAACGATCGACCTTCCCGAACTGTTCTGGCGCCACCGGTATTTCCGCGATTTGCCAGGTGCCGTTGTCCTTTCGACTGACGAGGCCGTGACGGAAATCCGTCGTGAGATCGCCCGTGAACAGCGCCGCCGTGGTCACTGGTCACACAAGCCGGGACGCATTCCGAACCTGAAAGAGGCGCTTGTTTTCGCACGGTATTTCCGACGCTTCGGCAAGCGCGTTTGGCTCGGTGTCGAGAACGAGAGGGCCGCGTGATGATGCTCGCCCTCTACCAATACCTCCCGTTCCCCGAACACCCCACGGCCCGCACTCTGGCTCTGATCGTCATCAGCGCCCTGCTCGTCGGGTTCTTTGAAACGCCCCACTGAGGATTGAACCATGGATACTTTCATGAACCCGGGCGAAGTCGCCCAAGTCGCAATCATCGAACGCTGGGGCTGGTGGAATTCTGCCCTCGCCGATCCGTCCAAGATTGGAACGGAAGAACTGCCGATCCATCCCGGCGAGTATCAGCTCGGATACTACCGCACCCGCCGCAAGAATGGCCCTTGGGAGCCTGTCGGGATTTATCCGGATGAGAACGGCGTTGTTGTCGCATTCCGCGGCGAACGGCAGGTCGATGATATCCCGGAACTGTTTCAGTGGTGCTGTCGCCATCCCGTTTCCTATGACGCCTATGTCGCCGCGCTCAATGGCAAGAATTGGCCGGATGACGACCCGACTGTCGCAGCGCAGGTTGCACCGAAACCCGCAGTTGCCGGCGACAATTCCGGAAAGATCGATGAAGCGGAAGTCATCCGCGATCAGATTGAGGCCGCTCTGGCAGGACTTTCGGCCTACGAGACGGTTCAGGACGATGAGACGGCATCCAAAGCCCTGTCCCTCCGCAACCGTCTGAACGAGCTCTCACGCGAAGCTGACAAGATCAGGACGAAAGAGAAAGAGCCTCACCTTGAGGCTGGCAAAGCAGTGGACGCCAAATGGCAGCCATTGGTGAAAAAGGCGAAAGCTGGAGCTGATCAGGTTCGCTCTGCCATCGGTGCATGGGAGACAGAAAAGCTACGGCGACAGCGAGAGGCAGAGAGAAAGGCCGAGCAGGCCCGCCTGAAAGCCGAGGCAGAGGCAGCGAAGGCCGCTGAGGCTGGGAAGCCAGTTCCTGAGCCTGAACCCGTCGCGGAGCCTGTTGCTGCCGCCCCGGCTCAGATCAAAGGGACTTACGGCAAGGCTGCCAGTGTTCAGGTGAAGGTCGTCGTCAAGGAAGTCACCGACTGGACGAAGCTCGCTATCTACATGAGCGGCCATCCCGAAACACAGGCACTGCTTCGCAAGCTCGCACAGCGCGCGCTTGACGCCGGCCGCACGGACATTCCCGGCATCACCACCGCAGAGGAGGCAAGCGTCCGATGAGTGATCAGCCCAACACCGCCCTCACCGTCGCCGCAATCAAATTCAAGTGGCAGAAGGATGATCGGACCTACGACTACTTTGTTCCGCCCGGTCTTGAGCTCGCGCCCGGCGACAAGGTGATCGTAGAGACCAAGCGCGGCGAAACCACCGTCGAAGTGGTCGAGATCAAGACGCAATCCGACAAGGCGGAAAAGCACCTCCTCCGGCGCGCCGAGCCGGTCGAGCCGGTAGCGACTGTTGCCGCGCAGCCTGCCGAGGATTGGAATTTCTGATGTCGCGCCGGAAGTGGGAGAGAGGACGCGCCTTGTCCGCGCTGGAAGCTCTTGTCCAGATCGAGCAAGGGCGGCCCGTCTACCACAATCGCAAGTTTGCCCCGAACGCTTGGGCGCGCGGCTGGCAAATCAACATGCTCATCAATTCCGCCAAACGGGGTTTCATTTTTGAAGCCATGAAGATCGAGGAACCGAAATGAACGCCATCACCACCACAGAGCGCCAGCCGCGTTCCGTCCTCGTGGATATGTCCTCGCGTTTCGGCATGGAGCCGGGCGCGTTCGAGGCCACGGTTCGCGCCACCTGCATGAAGCCGGACAAGAATGGAAAGGTGCCGAGCCGCGAGGAATTCGCCGCCTTCCTGCTTGTGGCGAAGGAATACAATCTCAATCCGCTGACCAAAGAGATCTACGCCTTCCCAGCGAAAGGAGGAGGCATCGTCCCCATCGTGTCGATTGACGGATGGGTGAACCTGATCAACTCCCACAGGTCTCTCGACGGCATCCAGTTCGAAATGGAGCACGATGGCAACGGCGCATTGGTGTCCTGTACGTGCAAGATCCACCGCAAGGACCGATCGCACCCCATCGAGGTCACGGAATATCTCGTTGAGTGCAAGCGAAGCACTGAACCCTGGCAGATGCAGCACCGCATGTTGCGCCATAAGGCGCTGATCCAGTGCGCACGATACGCATTCGGCTTTTCCGGCATCTATGACGAGGATGAGGGCGCGAAAATCGCAGAGATGAAGGACGTCACCCCGCCGACGCCCCCGAAGCCTCCAGTCCCGCCAACGCACCAGATTAGTCATAGCGAAGCGATTGATGCCGAGACCGGCGAAGTAATCGATGACAGCCAGATCGTACGCGAAACCGGCGAGGATATCGGCGCGGTGATGGCTGATGGCGAATTCGATGCGGCCGCCTTCTTCGAAGAAATGGAGACATCTTTCGCCGCTGAAACCACGCTCGAGGGCCTCGAGGAACGCTGGACAGAATTCGACCCCATGGCGCAGTTCGAGGGTGACGAATCCAATCAAGGCATCGCCCTAGCCATCAAAAAGCGGAGACTGCGGGAAATCGAAAGGGCGTCCAATGAGCAAGAGTGACACCCCTCCCTTCCGCATGATTGTCGAGAAAGGACCGCGGCTCGCCCCGGCCACGTCTGGCGATGCGGAGCGGCTCGACACCTGGCGGGCCGGCTCTCAGGTAAATGTCACCTTCGTGCGAGACGGAAGCCGCCCCATGGAACGCAAATGGTGGGCGATCCTCGATCTCGTCGTCGACCGCTGCAATGTGCCGTGGTCAGCCAAAGAGCAGGCTAGCGAAGCTGTGAAGCTATCGCTTGGCATCGTCCACTACGGAAAGACGGTCAACGGCAACTTCATGCAGTGGCCAAAGTCACTGACAGAGCTTTCGGACCCGGAGCTCGATGAAGCCGTGCGCGACATGATGGACCTCCTTCATCGAATGACCGGCGTCGATCCAGAGACCCTCAAGAAAGAGGCCAAGGTCGAGGAAGAACACAGTTCACCGGCAGAAAGCCCCACCGGTGACGGCAGTGCCAGCGCTTCGCCTTCCTCTCCTGGTGCTGGCACTGCCGACAATTCATCCGCCACGGCGGACGAGGCCGGCTCGCAAGACATGGGAGAGAGCGAAGGCGAGCCGGCCTCGAATTCCGTCGTCAACCTACTGATCGAATGCCGCGACAAGTTCCTGTCATTGGCAACAAATATGGACCTTCCACCCGAACAGCGTCGGCACACTCTGATTTCGACAAAGGATGCATGGAAAGGCGAACTTCCCGATCACCAGCCTTTCGTAAAGGCCTGTTTTGAGGCATCCGACAGGATCATCAAAGGCGATCAGGACACTACCGCTGTTCTGCATCGAGAGGCGCAGGAGCGCCAGTTCCTCGACGGATTGATCGAGAGGGCGAGGAAATGACCGATCGCCCAATCCTTTTCAGCGGCCCAATGATCCGCGCACTGCTTGAAGGCAGGAAAACGCAAACCCGGCGCGTCCTTAACAAGGCCCGCGTGTTCGCAACACCGGAGACACGTGCTTTTACGTTATCCGGCGACGACATGGCCCGCGCTCTGCAAAACGCTGATCGATTTCGTCATTTGGGCGGCGATGGATGGTTCTGGGAAGCCGATGCTTTCGAATGGCAGGCGCCAGCAACCCGCACCGGATGGATGGCTCACATTGGTTATGCCCCTGGTGACCGCCTTTGGGTACGAGAGGCGCACCACAGGACCAACGATAGCCCCAGTAGTCACCTTGTTGGTTACGACTTCGCAGACGGTCCGGTGCCGCGCGAATTCATGCAACACATCGAAGGCGTGGGCGATGTTCAGTTCTTTCGCCACAGTCTTGGCGGATGGGGTGGTAGAACGTCAAAGAACTACCCCTCCATCCACATGCCCCGCTGGGCCTCCCGCCTGACCCTGATCGTCACAGACGTGCGGGTGCAGCGGTTACAGGAGATCACATGGCAGGACGCCAAGGCCGAGGGCATCTCTGGCGGCTACCATCAGAGCGAGTTCGCTTCACTCTGGGACGGCCTCAACGCCAAGCGCGGCTACGGCTGGGACGCAAACCCTTGGGTGGTCGCCCTGACCTTTGATGTCATCAAGCAGAACATCGATGCAATGGGAGAAGCGGCATGAGCGAGAAAGCGCATACGCCGGGGCCGTGGATTATTCACGCAAAAAAACGGCCTAATCAACCAATCATCGTTGGCTGTGATGAGATTGGGCCGAGGTACACTCTGTTTGCGGTTTACCAGCCGTGGGACGGGAAGCGATACGCAGAAGCCAACGCCCGCCTCATAGCCGCCGCTCCAGATCTGCTGGAAGCGCTGGAACGCGCTGAGCGCAAGCTGTCCGCGTACGTAGGTGTCTGCTCTGGCGACAAGGAATTGACTGAGACAGTTATTCCGATGGCCCGCGCCGCTCTCTCCAAAGCCACAGGAGGCGCGTCATGATCTCCATCCGCCTCATCCGTCGCGTGATCTGGGGCTGGCAGGACTGGCGATACCAGAACAAGCTCGAGAAGATCATCCCAGGCTACCGGGAGCGCCGCGAAGAGCTTTTCAAGGCCAAACGCCAGCATCGTCCCACACAGGCGCTCTACAGGGAGCAGCGTGACGCCATGTCCCAGCTGCTTACCAAATACGCAGGGAGGGCTCGCTGATGGCCTATGCTGCGACCACAAGCGTTTCCGTAAGCAAGACCAAGGGCGAGATCGACGGACTGCTGAGGAAGCACAAGGCCGCCGGTTTCGGCGTGTTCGAGGAACGGACGCGCGCGATGCTGGTCTTTGAGATGTCAGAGCGCAGGATTGTCTTCCACCTTCCGCTCCCCGACCAGCTCGACAAAGAGTTCGTGATGACTGCCCGTGGCAAGGCCCGGTCTGCCGACGCAGCTCTTGCAGCATGGGAGCAAGCCTGCCGGTCACGATGGCGGGCATTGTTTCTCTGCATCAAGGCAAAGCTCGAGAGCATCGAAAGCGGCATTGAGAGCTTTGAAGATGCATTTCTCGCACACATCCAGATGCCGGACGGCCATTCGGTGTCTGAGCACGTCAAACCACGGATCGCTCAGGCCTATGAGACTGGCTCGATGCAGCCACTGCTTCCTGCCCCGAAAGGCGGTGCGTGATGGCCTTCGAGATCGTCAAAGCCCCGACCGCCTTTGCACTCGACCCGTCGAGCAGGGCCACGGCCCGCATCAAAGACGAGCGTCACCTGGCTTGGATCCGCACCTTGCCAAGCGTGATCTCTGGCGAGGTCGGCCGGTGCGAGGCCTGCCACATCCGATATGGCGATCCGATGTATCGAAAAAAACGAACGGGAAAAGGTCAGAAACCCGACGACTGCTGGACCGTGCCGATGACACCAGAAGAGCACCGCGACCAGCACAACATGAATGAAAAGGCGTTTTGGGACGCGCAAGGGATCGACCCTTTGAGGATCGCCCATGCGCTCTACACCGTCACTGGCGAGACCGAGGCGGGAATCAAGATCATTGTGAACGCGAGGATGAGATGACACGCGAACAGTCTGCCGCCCTTGAATGGGCGATTTCTGAGCTGAACGAGATTGGCGTGTTGGGCAACGAAGTCCGTCACATGGACGAGCTTTGCCGATTGCGCGCCGCCCTCTCTGCCCCCAAGGCAGAGGCGGTGGAGGAAGACGGCACCATCGAATGCGATGAAATCCTACAAAGCCTGATCGACAACATCCGGTCAAAGGGCAACTACAGCCCCGAGACCACAATCACGTTTCTCAATCAGGCGCGGCAGGCCCTCTACACCTCCCCCGTCCCCGCCCTCACCGACGAGGCGGTGGAGGATTACCCGTCATCTCTTTTCCGAAAGGCGCAGAAAGCCGCCGTCAAAGCATCGGCAAAGTACCCTCAGCCAAACTATGTGACTCTCAAGCTCGCGGAAGAAGCTGGCGAGGTAGTTCGTGGCGCTGTCCACTATGCCGAGGGGCGTATGGAATGGGACGAAGTTGAGGGCGAAGTTGTGCAGCTGATGGCGATGCTCATTCGCTTCGTGACCGAGGGTGACCAGGTTAACGGTGTGACGCCACCATCCCTCGCCGCCTTCCCCAGCAAGGGAGGCCCCGATGGCGAATGAAACCGTTCCGGAACGCATCGCGAAGCCTATGCGAAAGTGCCCCGACTATCCCGACTTCCCAACGGCATGGGCGATTCAGCATGACCGGGGAGAGACGCTAAACCATCATCCTCGGTGCAGTTCGGTGCCCGGATGGGATCCAATTTCAGGCCCTGCTTTTCTTTGCGACTGCGAGGCGGTCGTTGAGGAATGGAAGCGCCTTCGCGCCCTTTTAGCCTTCCCCAGCAAGGGAGAGGGAGCATGAAGCTGACGAAAGCGCAGAAAAATATGCTTCGGCGCGCCGTTAGAAATGATGGCGGCGTAAGAACACACGGCGGTCACGAGGACAGGACGGCTCAGTCGCTCTTAGCACGCGATATGCTGCGACACAGCATTCCCGGTTATGGTTCCGACTACTACGTCACCGAAGCCGGTCGCCGCGCACTGGAGGGCCAGCCATGAGCGCTTGGAAGGAAGTCCCCGCCGTCGCAGTTGACGTTCATCTCGCGGCGCTCGAATTTGTCAGCCCTGCAAAAGCGAATGAAATCGCCATGGCGTTTGCCGAGAAGTTCCACGGCTACCGCATCCTTGCGCCCGGAGAGATGGACAGGGAGACGCTGGAAGCTGCGGCGAAGGTGGCACGGAAAGAAGCGTTCAACGCTATAAGCGGTGCCGTGGTCTGCCATGGCGAGATGACGCATCGAGAAATGGAAAGCGATGCCGACGACATCGCCGCCGCTATCCGAGCATTAGGAGGCGCTGAAGGATGACGAAGCCCCTCCGTCACCGTCGATGCGAGATCGAGAACGCCGGTCGCGTAGCCCGCGACATGGGGCTGACCGTGCGCCTTGAGGTGGATGGAGCGATCACGCTTATCCCCGATACTCACAATGACCGATTTGACAGCGCGCCTCTGAATGGCGGCAATTCCCTCCGCGCATGGAGGGAAAGACACAGTGCGGGTAAATCTCGTGGGCGTTCATAGCGTCAAAAAGCGACTGGCCGACGGATCGGTCAAAACTTACCACTATGCGTGGCGAGGGGGCCCGGCCATCAAGGCCGACCCAGAAACCGAGCATCGAAAATTCACCGAGGAATACCTGCGGCTGACGCGCGACCGAGAAGACGCGCCCTATCAGGGCTGCATGGCCGAGATCATTCGCGGCTACCTCAAATCCCCGCATTACAAAGACCTGAAACCCAGCACCCGCGAAGGCTATGACCTGGCGATCCGTGCAATCGAGGGTGAGTTCTACGACATGACGGCCGAGCGCATTTCCGGGGCCGGCAGCCGAACCCTTTTTCTCGAATGGCGTGACGAGATGGCAGAGACGCATCCCCGCAAGGCCGATCTCTACATGAGCGTTCTGCAGCGTCTGTTCTGGTTCGCCCTAGACCGGGAAATGATCGAGCGACACCCTTTGGAGCGGATCACCAAGGTAAGCGATGGCACCAGACGGGACATCATCTGGACAGATACTGATATGAAGGCTTTCAGGGAAAACGCGCGCGAGCCCCTTGTGCGAGCGATGATGCTCGCCGCATGGACCGGGCAGAGGCAGGGAGATTTACTCGCCCTCACCTGGTCAGCCTACGACGGGAACGCCATCAGGCTCCGGCAGTCCAAGACCGGCGCCCATGTCGCCGTGAAGGTGTCTGCCGAGCTTCGCGCCATTCTGGATGCAGCCAGGGCCGAGAACGCCAAACGAGAAACACCTGCAGCGACGATCCTCACGAATCGCAGCGGCAAGCCTTGGACCTCCGGTTTCAAGTCTTCGTGGAGGAAAGCGGTTGCGGCTGCCGGCATCAAGGGAAAGACATTTCACGATCTGCGCGGGACGTTTGTCACCCTCGCTTATCGAAATGGCGCTTCGATTCGTGAGATTGCCGAGATCACCGGTCATGCGGAAAAGGACGCTGAAGGCATCATTCGCAAGCACTATCTGGTGTCGAGCGCGGCTGTGGAAAAGATCGAAACAGGAACGCGCCCGTAAACTAGCCGGAAATCTGTAAACCGACAGGCCACGGCTCCAAATAGAGAGCCGTCCAAACAACTGAAATAAAAGAGAAAAATGGTCGGAGCGGCGGGATTCGAACCCACGACCCCTTGACCCCCAGTCAAGTGCGCTACCGGGCTGCGCTACGCTCCGAACCGGCGCAAGGGATATAGTTTCCGCATCGTGCGCGCAAGGCCTAAAAACAACTCAATGGTAAAAAGCCGGCATCAGCGCGGGCTTTCGACAAGCCCTCTCTTCCGACCCGGCAAGAACGGCTCAACGCACCTGGTCGAGCAGGCGCTTGCATTCCAGGAGATCGAACAGCGCCTCCTGCAGAAGCGCCCTGTTGTCGCGTGAAAGGCTTGCCGCATCGGCGGTGACAGGCCCCTCCTGCTCGCCACGGCCGAGGCCGAAAAAGCGCTTGCTTGGCCTCGCCTTCGGCGTTCCCACCAGAACCTCCTCTTCGGAGGCGGTCTTCTCGGCCTCTGCCTGGTGGCTCTGCGCAATGGCCTCCACGGCGGCCACATCGCCCCGGCCGATCGCCACGACGAACTGGTTGCCATTCTCACGCAGGAGTTTCTGCACGCCCTTGATCGTGTATCCCTGGTCATAGAGCATGTGGCGGATGCCCTTGATCAGGTCGATGTCCTGCGGCCGGTAATAGCGGCGGCCGCCGCCTCGTTTCAGCGGCTTGATCTGCGAAAACCGGGTCTCCCAGAAGCGCAGCACATGCTGCGGCAGGTCCAGCTCTTCGGCCGCTTCGCTGATTGTGCGGAAGGCGTCGGGGCTCTTGTCCATGATCGTGCATCTCCTGCAGGCCGGCGCACTACGCCGTCACCCGTTCGAACCGGGCGACCTGCGCACGGCATAAGCCGCGTGAGGCAACGCCCATCGATTCGTGAGTGTAAACCACTTCGCGGTTCAGAAAAAACCGTTCAGCCCTGCTCGAGACCGCCAGAGTGCTTCACCGTTTCACAGAAACGCCGCTCCGCTCTATCTGCCTGATTTCCTGCATTTGTGCTGACGTCAGGTGATTCTACCTGACTGCAAAATGCGCTGGGCGTTCAGGCGCTCTTGCGCATGCGCCTTGCCTGATGCGCCTTGAGAATGCGGTCCTTGAGAACGTTCGAGGCCTTGAAGGTCATCACCCGGCGCGGAGAGATCGGCACTTCCTCGCCGGTCTTGGGGTTGCGGCCGATGCGCTCGTTCTTGTCGCGCACCTGGAAGGTGGCAAAAGAGGAAAGCTTCACCGTTTCGCCGCGGACCACCGCGTCGCAGACTTCCTGCAGAACCATTTCGACAAGCTGAGCGGATTCGGTTCGTGACAGTCCGACCTTCCGATAGACGGCCTCAGCCAGCTCGGCACGCGTCAGTGTCTTTCCCCCCATAGGGCTACCCATCCAGATCTTGAAAATGCTTGTGATTTCAATACGCGGCGCTGACGTTACAAAAAATGCTTTGCAACGGTCAAGGACGATACACGTGATTTGCTTCCACTACCAGCGCACCAGCACCGCGCCCCAGGTAAAACCGCCGCCCATGGCCTCGAGAAGCACCAGGTCGCCCTTCTTGATCTGGCCACGCTCGACAGCCACCGACAGCGCCAGCGGCACCGAGGCGGCAGACGTGTTGCCATGCAGGTCCACCGTCACCACGACCTTCTCCTCGGCAATGCCGAGTTTTTTGGCCGAAGCGTCGATAATGCGCCGGTTGGCCTGGTGGGGGACAAACCAGTCGATGTCCTCCGCGGTGATGCCGGCCTTGGCGAAAACGTCCTCGATCACGTCGGTGATCATACCGACGGCATGTTTGAAGACTTCACGCCCCTGCATGCGCAGGTGCCCCACCGTGCAGGTGGTAGACGGGCCGCCATCGACGTAGAGCTTGTCGCGCTGGCTGCCGTCGGAACGCAGCGACGAGGCGATGACGCCGCGCTGATCCAGTGCCGCTTCGCCATCCTGCGCCTCCAGAACCACCGCGCCGGCCCCGTCGCCGAAGAGCACGCAGGTGGTGCGGTCGGTCCAGTCGAGAATGCGCGAAAAGGTTTCGGAGCCGATCACCAGCATCCGCTTTGCCTGACCGCCGCGAATATAGAGATCGGCGGTGGTGACGGCGTAGACGAAGCCGCTGCACACGGCCTGCATATCGAAGGCGAAGCCACCGGACATGCCGAGCCGCTCCTGGATTTCGACTGCGGTCGCAGGAAAGGTGTTGTTGGGCGTCGAAGTCGCCAGAATGATCATGTCGATATCCGCCGGCGTCAGGCCGGCGCTGTCGAGAGCCGCGCGTGCTGCCGCCTCACCCAGCGATGCCGTCGTCTCGTCCTCCGAGGCGATGTGGCGCTGGCGAATGCCGGTCCGCTGAACGATCCACTCGTCGGTTGTATCGACCAGTTTCTCGAACTCCGCGTTCTTCATGATGCGGCGCGGCAGAGCAGAGCCAATGCCACGCACGACGGATCTAGTCATTACAGCGTCCTATTCATTCACGGCTGCAGCGCCGGCAGCCACCTGCGGCTTGCGGGCGTGATAAAGGTCCAGGGTAGCACGCGTCCTGTCGAGCAGGTGACTGCGCGCCATTTCATATCCAAGCTCGACGGCGGCAGCAAAACCTTCCGCATCCGCCCCGCCATGGCTTTTGACAACGATGCCGTTGAGGCCGAGAAAGACGCCGCCATTCGCCTTGCGCACGTCCATCTTCTCGCCAAGGCGCTGGAATGCGCCGCGTGCGAACAGGTAGCCGATGCGCGCCATCAGCGTACGGCTCATGGCTTCGCGGAGATAGCCGGCAATCTGTCGCGCCGTGCCCTCGGCGGTTTTCAGCGCGATGTTGCCGGCAAAGCCCTCCGAGACCACCACGTCGACGGTGCCCTTGCCGATGTCGTCGCCCTCCACGAAACCCTCATAGCGCATCGTGTTGAGCGCGGCCTCGCGCAGCATGCGCCCGGCCTCCTTGACCTCTTCCTGGCCCTTGATTTCCTCGACCCCCACATTCAGCAGGCCGACGGTCGGCCGGTCGAGATCGAACAGCGCATTGGCCATGGCGGCGCCAAGGATGGCGAAATCAACAAGCTGCTGGGCGTCGGCGCCGATCGTCGCGCCCACATCCAGAACGATGCTTTCGCTGCGCAGGGTCGGCCAGATCGCGGCGATCGCCGGCCGCTCGATATCGGCCATGGTGCGCAGGCAGAATTTCGACATCGCCATCAGCGCGCCGGTGTTGCCGGCGGAGACGCAGGCATCCGCCTCGCCGTTTTTGACCGCTTCAATGGCTTTCCACATGGACGACTTCCAGCGCCCCTGGCGCAGTGCCTGGCTCGGCTTGTCGTCCATCCGCACTGCAACCTCGCAATGCGTGAACTCGCTCACATCCCTGAGGACGGGTAAGCCGTCGAGCACGGGCAAAACGGTGTCCTCGCGGCCATAGATCAGGAAACGGGCGTCAGGACGCCGTTCGATGACCTTGGTCAGACCACGCAGCGTGACCTCGGGACCATGATCCCCACCCATAGCGTCAATCGAAATGCGTACCACGCGTGATGTGCCTCAATGGTTGATCGGGCGCCGGTATCGGCTCAAATGTGCGGCGAAAATAGCGTTTTTGGCCGGTGGCACAACCTCGTTTCGCGCCTTCTTCATGCAATTCAGGACTTTTGTCCGAGCTTTTGCAGGCCCTCATAGAGGGGCCCGGCCTCTTTTGGGGCATCCTCATGCGGTTCGGCAGCCTCCATAACAGCGCCGGGCCTGCGCGGATAGGGGTCAATGCCGAGCGTGAAGAACTCCACCGCCAGCACACCGACATCGATGATGCTGCCGTGAAACGTGTCCGGCATATCCGGGCCTTCCGCGTCCAGCACGAACTCGCCGCCCTCCACCTCGTTGCGCGCAAGCCGCGACCCGTCCGGCACCAGCGTCGCCGACACATCTTCCTCGATGTGGCTCGAGACCGGCTCCAGCGTCACCACACAGGCCTGGGTGATGTCGGCCTCAACCGTGCCGGTAATGCGCACGCCATCGGCTTTCCAGGGCCGCACCGTGAGCTCCGCCGCAAAACGCTCAACGGAAAGGAGATCGTGCTCTTCCGCCAGCGCCCTGCGCTCGGCCGCGTCTGCGCTTATGGAGACCGCCATTCCCTTGCGTGCAAGGCGATGAACGTTCACCTCGTGCGAGATCGGCGTTTTCTTCTTCTCAGGCATGGCTCAATTCTCCCTTTCCGCATCAGGGAATGCAATATCGGCCGCGATCAGGCGCTCCGTCTGCTGGCTTTCCAGCGAGGCCGCAGCGGCAAGCGCGTATCGCGCAATCGGTTCGGCACCCGTCCAGCCCTCGGCGTCCGGGCGGATGTTGCGGCGCAGGGCTGCAGCCAGCGCTTCCACATCGCCCGCGTCAATCGCTTCCCCATAGGCGGCAGCGCGGCCGTAAAACATGCGCGCCAGCTTCTTGATCCGCTTGGGCACTCCCAGATCGCCGATCCCCAGCTCGCGAATCGCATGCTCCACATCGGCGAAGAACACATCGGTGACCTCCTGCGCCACCTCGCGGACGACTGCGCTCTCCTCGTCGCGCACCCGGCGTAGAAACAGAATCATGTTGAGGGCGATCATCTCGAAGCGACCGAGCGGCGTGTCGGGCACCTCCCAGCGTGCATAAAAGACAGGCTGCCGCGAGGCCGCCACGATTCGTTCATACAAGCCGTCGATGACCACACGGCGCGAACGCTGCCCAAAGCCAAACAGCTTCTGGAACATGAGAAATGCCCTCCCTCGGGGCTGGTTTGGGACAGGATCAGGTTGCATCGGCGCTTAAGCTGGTTTACCCGTTTTGCCGGCGGGGACAAGGGCTTTCGCTCGAAAGCCTTCGCGCCGGGGACGCTATGGAGATGTCGTTGCAGGTGAAGAAAATCAACAGTTATCCTGTCGGACGCACAATTTTGGCTGCCGGTCTCGCCGGTGCTGCGGCTGCGTTGTCCGGCTGCAATGTCGCCAACACGCTCGATGCGCGCGAAACGCTCACCCAGGGTTACGTCATTGACGAGCAGGCGCTGGAACTCGTTCCCGTCGGGTCGAGCCGTGAACAGGTGCTTCTGGCACTTGGTTCGCCGTCGACAACGGCGACCTTCGACAACGAAGCCTTCTATTACATCTCCCAGAAACGTGTGCGCGGGGCCGCCTTCATGCGTCCGCGTCTCGTCGAGCAGCAGGTTCTCGCCGTTTATTTCGGCGATGACGAGCGTGTCTCGAAAATCGCCCATTACGGCATGGAAGACGGCAAGGTGTTTGATTTCATTTCACGCACCACGCCGACGGGTGGCAAGGAACAGACCTTTATCGGCCAGATTCTCGCCGGCGCCTCGAAGGGCGGCCCGCCTGCGGGCCTCTTCGGCGGCGGCGGCTGACCGATCACAAATCTCAGGCAACACCTGAAAGCCCGCGAGCGATGCTCGCGGGCTTTTTTCATTGCCGCTATGACAGGCAAAGCCGGCCCTGTCAGTGCGCCAGAACGGCCAGCAGCAGAAGGGCGATGATGTTGGTGATCTTGATCATCGGGTTCACCGCCGGACCGGCCGTATCCTTGTAGGGATCGCCCACCGTGTCGCCGGTCACCGAGGCCTTGTGCGCCTCCGAGCCTTTTTCGTGCCTGATGCCATCGGCATCCACGAAACCATCCTCGAAGGATTTTTTGGCATTATCCCATGCGCCGCCGCCCGCCGTCATGGAGATCGCCACGAAGAGGCCCGTGACGATGACGCCCAGAAGCATCGCGCCGAGCGCGGAGAAGGCCTCGCTCTTGCCGGCGATGGCATAGACAACCGCGAACGCAACGAGCGGCGAGAGCACCGGCAGGAGCGAAGGAACGATCATTTCCTTGATCGCGGCCTTTGTCAGAAGGTCGACCGCCGCACCGTAATCCGGCTTTTCCTTGCCCTCCATGATGCCCGGCTTCTCGCGGAACTGCCGGCGCACCTCCTGTACGATGGCACCGCCCGCGCGGCCAACCGCCGTCATGGAGAGCCCGCCGAACAGATACGGCAGCAGCCCGCCGAAGAGAAGACCGACAACCACGTAGGGGTTGGAGAGCGAGAAATTGACGCTCACACCTTCAAAGAAAGTACCCGGCTCCGCATTCGCGGCAAAGTATTTCAAATCTTCCGTATAGGCCGCGAACAACACCAGCGCTCCGAGCCCGGCGGAACCGATGGCATAGCCCTTGGTCACCGCCTTGGTGGTGTTGCCGACCGCGTCGAGCGCGTCGGTCGTCTGGCGCACTTCGCTCGGCATGTCGGACATTTCGGCGATGCCGCCTGCATTGTCCGTCACCGGACCGAACGCGTCGAGCGCCACCACCATGCCGGCTAGCGCCAGCATCGTCGTCACCGCGATCGCTATGCCGAACAGGCCTGCCAGATTGAACGACAGGATGATGCCGGCAATGATCACGATGGCCGGAAGTGCCGTTGCCTCAAGCGAAACCGCCAGTCCCTGGATGACATTGGTGCCATGGCCGGTCACCGATGCCTGGCTGATGGAACGCACCGGCCGGTAGCCGACGCCGGTATAATACTCGGTGATCCAGATGATGAGGCCGGTCACGCCGAGCCCCACAACGCCGCACCAGAAGAGCGACGTTCCGGTAAACTCGGAACCATTGCTTGCCGAGAAGGCAGTCGAACCGCCGAGCCAGCCCCAGACAATGCCGCCAAGTGCGACGACCGAAAGTGCGGCAGTTGCCCAAAACCCCTTGTAGAGCGCGCCCATGATGGAGTTGTTGGAGCCGAGCTTGACGAAAAACGTCCCGATGATCGACGTCACCACGCAGGCAGCGCCGATGACCAGCGGGAAGAGCATGAGCGTCAGCGCCACCTCGCCGGTGAAGAAGATCGAGGCGAGCACCATGGTGGCGACGACGGTCACCACATAGGTCTCGAACAGATCGGCGGCCATGCCCGCGCAGTCGCCGACATTGTCACCCACATTGTCGGCGATCGTGGCCGGGTTGCGCGGATCGTCCTCCGGAATGCCCGCTTCCACCTTGCCCACCAGATCGCCGCCGACATCCGCACCCTTGGTGAAAATGCCGCCGCCCAGACGCGCGAAGATGGAAATCAGCGAGGCGCCGAAACCGAGCGCCACCAGTGCGTCGATGACGATGCGGTCCGTCGGCGCGTGGCCGAGCGGCCCGGTGAGAACCCAGAAATAGACCGACACGCCCAGCAGCGCGAGACCCGCAACCAGCAGGCCGGTGATCGCACCGGACTTGAACGCGATGTCGAGACCGGCAGCCAGGCTGTTGGAGGCTGCCTGCGCGGTGCGCACATTGGCACGCACCGAAACGTGCATGCCTATGAAACCTGCGGAGGCTGAAAGCACCGCACCGATGAGGAAGCCGATGGCCGCCACGCCGGTGAGAAGCCACCATGCGAGAATGAAAACCACAACGCCGACAATGGCGACAGTGGTGTACTGCCTTGTCAAATAAGCCTGCGCCCCCTCCCGGATTGCGCCGGCGATTTCCTGCATGCGTGCATTGCCCTGATCGGCGGCCAGCACCGACCGGGTTGCCCAGATGGCATAGAGTATGGAAAGCACACCGCAGGCGATGACCACGTAAAGCATGTTCATTGCCAATCTATCCCTTGATTTCGACCCGTAGCTGGAACCCCCTCCCGGGTCACGCTGAAAAGGCCGGCGGCATTCGCGCCCCTCCCGGCCCAATGCGCGCAGCTTGGGCGAAGGCGCGCGGACACGTCAAGCTTGTGCAGGGATAATTTGTCGCAGGGCTGCGCCGGCACGGCCGCCGACGCCCTGTTCTCAAGGGGTTGCGTGTCAGGCAGCCTGCCTGGACCGGCGGCTGAGTGCCATGACACCCAGCGCAAGAAGGCACGAACCGGCGACGGGAATCACGATCCAGGCGAGCATGTTCCAGCCGAACGCATTGTAGATCTGGCCCGACATCAGCGAGGCAAAGGCCGTGGTCGAGAAGAGCAGAAAATCGTGCACACCCTGCACACTGTTCTTTTCCGATGGCCGGTAGCACTCGGCCACCATCGCCGTTGCGCCGATAAAGCCAAAGTTCCAGCCGATGCCAAGCAGGATCAGCGCTGTCCAGAACTGCCATAGCTCGATGCCCGATAACGCCACGATAGCGCAGGCAATGAGCGTCACAAGCCCCGTAGCCACAATGGTTTCCTTGCCGAAGCGCGCGATCAGCCGGCCGGTGATGAAACTCGGCGCGAACATCGCCATCACATGCCAGGAAATGCCGAGCGTCGCCTCGTCAGGCGTGAATCCGCAGCCCACCATGGCGAGTGGCGCACCCGTCATGACGAAGCTCATCAGGGCGTAGGAGGCGACGCCGCAAAAGAGCGAAACCAGAAAACGCGGCTGCAGGAGAATCTGAGACAGCGGCCGGGCCGGCTCGTGACTGTCGAGCGCTGCTGAGGGGGCTTCCTTTGGCAGGCGAAGGAAGGAGAGGATGAAAGACCCCAACAGGCCGAGCACCACCAGAGCGGCGAAAGCCCCGGCAAACTGGATCGGTGCGAACAGGTCACGCGTGTAGATCACGGTCTGCGGGCCAATGATCGCGGCGAAGACGCCGCCGCCCAGCACCCAGGATATGGCTCTGGGCTTGAAATCGGAGGGTGCATTGTCGGCTGCCGCAAAACGGTATTGCTGCAGGAATGCGTTGCCGATTCCGGTCAGCAGGAGACCAAACGCGAACAGCCAGAAACTGCTCTGGAACAGGGCTGACGCAGCAACGAAACCGCCGCTCGCCGTCACCAGACCACCCGCCATGAAGCCGTTGCGACGCCCCACGGCGCGCATCAGGGCGGCAGCGGGAAGCGCGCCAAGCGCGATGCCGACATTGAAGCCTGTGACGGGTGCCGTTGCGAGCGATTTGTCGCTGCCGAGCAGGTAAAATCCGGCAAGACCGCCCATGGAGATGGCAATCGGGGCAGCGGAACCGACGATGGCCTGTGCGGAGGCAAGAATCAGCGCGGTGCGTTTTGCCTCGCGGTACAGGTCATCGCGCGTGCCGGTCATTCCGGGTCTTTCCCCCTGCCCTCATTGCGGCTGCGCCGGGCAACCCGGTCGAGCACGGCATTGACGAGCTTCGGCTCGTCCTCGGTGTAGAACGCCTTGGCGATGTCCACATATTCCGAAACGATCACGGCCACCGGCACATCCTTGCGCCGTGTGAGCTCGTAGACGCCGGCGCGCAGGATGGCACGCAGCGTCGAATCGAGGCGCGACAGCGGCCAGTCTTCGGTCAGCGATTTGCGGATCACCGGGTCGATGGTCTTCTGGTCTTCCACAACGCCGGCCAAAATGGCGCGGAACCACTGCGGATCGGCATCGCGGTAAAGCTCGCCATCGATCTCCTTGCCAAGGCGGAAAAGCTCGTATTCCGCCGTGGTTTCCAGCAGGCCGGTGCCCGCCACATCCATCTGGTAGAGCGCCTGAACGGCTGCAAGGCGGGCTGAACCCCGTTTGTTGGCCGGGCGAAAGCCGTCTGCGGTCGGTTCGGTCACATCAAGCTCCCATGCGCTGCTTGAGCGCAATCATCTTCAGTGCCGCTTCGGCGGCGAAATATCCCTTACCCATGCTTTCGCCGCTGGTGCCCTCGCTCTTCTCGATGCGGGCAAGCGCCTGGGCCTCATTCTCGACGGTCAGGATGCCATTGCCGATAGCAAGATTCTTCTGCACGGCGAGGTCCATCAGCGCGCGGCTCGATTCATTGGCGACCACATCGAAATGATAGGTCTCGCCGCGGATAACGCAGCCGAGCGCCACGTAACCATGATAAAGCGGACCGCCATTGCCTGTCGCGGCGAAGGCAATCGCTGCGGGCACTTCAAGCGCTCCGGGAACCGTTACCACATCATAGGCCGCACCGGCGGCATCCAATGCAGCCTTTGCACCTTCAAGAAGACCATCGGCCAGATGGTCGTAAAAACGGGCTTCGACGATCAGCAGCCTCAGGGGGCGCGCATCGGCCATGGACATTCTCCACACGGCATAAACTCTAAAATGAGAGCGCTGCCTTAAGCCTCTTTGGCGGCATCCGCAAGACGTGCGGCGTATCGCGCCATCGTATCGACCTCGATATTCACCCGGTCGCCCACCTTCCGCTCTCCCCAGGTGGTGACGGAAAGCGAGTGGTGAATGAGCAGAACATCGAACCGCGCGCCGTCAACACGGTTGACCGTGAGCGACGTGCCGTCCAGCGCCACCGAGCCTTTCGGCGCAATGAACTTCGCCAGTTCCTTCGGTGCTTCGAGCACGAAGCGAACCGCCTCGCCTTCATCCTGGCGCTCGACGATTTCCGCCATGCCGTCCACGTGACCCGAGACGATATGTCCACCCAGTTCGTCGCCCACCTTTAGCGCGCGTTCCAGATTGATGCGCTGTCCCTGCTGCCAGTCGGAAACCGTGGTCAGCCGCAGGGCCTCTTCCCATGCCTCGACCTCGAACCAGCGCGCATTCGCGCCCGCTTCTGGCAGTTTCACCACGGTGAGGCAGACACCCGAACAGGCAATGGACGCACCAATATCGATGGTCTCGGGATCGAAATTGGTCTCGATGCGCAACAGCACCCCTTCGTCGCGCGGGGTGACGGACTGCACCACGCCTATGTCTGTGACAATGCCGGTGAACATCAGTCGCCTTTCACATATTCCAGGTACACATCGTCGCCGAACCGCGCCTCGCGCAGCAGGCGAAAACCTTCCGGGATATGGTCGCAATCGACCGGTGCGGCAATCCCGCCAGGGCCGATTTTCGATGGCCCAGTAAAGAGTGCGAGCCGGTCAACCAGCCCTTCCTCAAGGAACATGCGGGCGGTGAAGGCTCCCCCCTCCACCATCAGGGTGAGAACCCCGCGGGCCGCCAGATCTTCCAGAAACTCCGGCAGCGCGATCTCGCCGTCATGGAGCTCGACACCGAGAAAGTCGACGCCCGCCTCGGCCAGTGCCTTTCGGCGCTCCGGCTGGCAGTCTTCCGCCGCTGTCACCAGAACCGGCACATCGCGTGCTGTCCGTGCCAGAGCGGACTGCACGGGCAGTCTGGTCGCCCGGTCGAGCACGACGCGCAGCGGCGAGCGGTGTTCAAGCCCCGGCAGCCGGCAGGTCAGCGACGGATTGTCCGCCAGCGCCGTCCCGATACCGACGAGGATCGCGTCGCTCTCGGCGCGCATCATGTGCACCTGCCGGCGCGACGCGGGGCCGGTGATCGCGACCTGCCCCTCGCCTGTCCGCCCGATCATGCCATCGGCGGATATGGCAAGCTTGAGAATCACTTCTGGCCGTTTCTTCTCGGATCGCGTGAGATATCCACGCAGCATGTCGGCCGCCTCTTCGGCCAGCACACCCTCGACCACCTCGATGCCCGCTTCGCGCAGGATGGCGTAGCCCCTGCCACTCACGCGCGGATCGGGATCGCTCGCCGCCCCCACCACACGGGCGATCCCGGAGGAGACCAGCGCATTGGCGCAAGGAGGGGTGCGGCCGTGATGGGCGCAGGGTTCGAGCGTCACATAGGCCGTTGCGCCACGCGCCGCCTCGCCGGCTTCCGCCAGCGCCTGCGGCTCGGCGTGCGGGCGCCCGCCAATCGCGGTGACGCCCCTGCCGACGATGCGTCCATCGCGCACGATCAGCGTTCCAACGGAGGGGTTGGTGCCGGTCAGTCCGAGATTGCGGCGCGACAGCCGGATCGCAGCGGCCATAAAGCGCCGGTCGAGCTCGCTTGCCGGCCCGCTCTCCATTCTCAGTCCTCTTTGCCCTTCAGCTCGCCCAGCACGTCCTGAAAATCCTTGGCTTCGCGGAAATTGCGGTAGACCGAGGCAAAACGCACATAGGCCACGTCATCCAGCGCCTTCAGCGCATCGATGACAAGCAGGCCGATGTCGTCGGAGGGGATTTCCGTCTCGCCCGAGCTTTCGAGCTGGCGCACGATGCCGGTGACCGCACGTTCCACGCGCTCCGGCTCCACATTGCGTTTTCTAAGCGCGATGTCGAAGGAGCGCATCAGCTTGTCGCGGTCGAACGGCACCTTGCGGCCCGACCGCTTGACCACCACCAGGTCGCGCAGCTGAATGCGCTCGAATGTGGTGAAACGCCCGCCGCAATCGGGACAGGCGCGCCGTCGCCGGATCGCCGCCCCGTCTTCGGCGGGGCGGGAATCCTTTACCTGTGTGTCTTCCGACTGACAGTACGGACAGCGCATATCGGGCCCTTGTTCACGAATCCATTCGTGACTGCTTACCCCAGATAGGGGTAGAGCGGGAAGCGCTCGGTCAGTGCGATCACCTTGTCCTTCACAGCCTGCTCGACCTGGGCGTTGCCCTCATCCGAGTTCGCCGCCTTGAGACCGTCGAGCACCTCGGCGATCAGATGGCCGATTTCGCGGAACTCGGCCGTGCCGAAGCCACGCGTCGTGCCGGCCGGCGTGCCGAGACGGATGCCCGACGTCACGAAAGGCTTTTCGGGATCGAACGGAATGCCGTTCTTGTTGCAGGTGATGTTCGCGCGGCCAAGAGCTGCCTCGGCGCGCTTGCCCGTTGCGTTCTTGGGGCGCAGGTCCACGAGCATCAAATGGTTGTCGGTGCCGCCCGACACGATATCGAGGCCGGTTTCCTTCAGGCTCTCGGCCAAGGCACGCGCATTCGCCACCACATCGCGCGCATAGGTCTTGAATTCCGGCTGAAGCGCCTCGCCCAGCGCAACCGCCTTGGCGGCGATCACATGCATCAGCGGGCCGCCCTGCAGGCCCGGGAACACGGCCGAATTGAACTTTTTCGCCAATGCTTCGTCATTGGTCAGAATCATGCCGCCGCGTGGGCCACGCAGAGATTTGTGCGTCGTGGTGGTGACCACATGGGCGTGCGGCAGCGGCGACGGGTGCTGGCCACCGGCGACCAGGCCGGCGATGTGGGCCATGTCGACCATCAGATAAGCGCCGATCTCGTCGGCGATCTCGCGGAACCGCTTCCAGTCCCAGACGCGTGAATAGGCGGTGCCGCCGGCCAGAATAAGCTTCGGCCTGTGCTCCTTCGCCAGACGCTCCACCTCGTCCATGTCGAGAAGATGATCGTCCTCGCGCACGCCATAGGAGATAGGGTTGAACCACTTGCCGGACATGTTGACCGGTGAGCCATGGGTCAGGTGGCCGCCCGAATTCAGGTCGAGGCCCATGAAACTGTCGCCCGGCTGCAGGAGCGCCAGGAACACGGCCTGGTTCATCTGCGAACCGGAATTGGGCTGCACATTGGCGAACTCGCAACCGAAAAGCTTCTTGGCGCGCTCGATGGCCAGTTCCTCGACAATGTCGACATACTGACAACCGCCATAATACCGCTTGCCCGGATAACCTTCCGCATATTTGTTGGTCAGGACCGTGCCCTGCGCCTCCATCACGGCGCGCGAGACGATGTTTTCCGAGGCGATCAGCTCGATCTCGTGACGCTGGCGGCCAAGTTCCTGACGGATTGCGGAGAAAATGTCCTGGTCGCTGTCTTCGAGCGGTCGGGTGAAGAATGCGTCGGTCTCGCTGGAAGCGGCGGCGGTCGCAATTGCCATGGCGGTGTGTCCCCTTCGATGATGGATCAAATGCGGAAGTGGCGCATCTAGCACTTTTCCCCCGACCTCACCACGCCTGACGGCGAAAATTTATCCTCCAGAAACGAAGCAGCCGCCCGTTTCCGGGCGGCTGCGGCAATTCACCATGGGTGGACGGATCAGAGCGCCGTCGAAATCTGCAATTCGCTCGCCCCGTCCCGTCCATAAATGTCGTCGCGCAGATGCACGGCACCGTCGCCAGTCGACCAGGCGGAGATATAGGTGAAATACACTGGAACAGGATTGTTGAGCGAAACCCGGACATCCTCGTCGTTCTGGATCGTCTGCTCGATGCGCCGGCGGTCCCAGCCGTCGGTCTCCCGCAGGAGCCAGGTGACGAGGTCGCGCACGTTCTGAACGCGTACGCAACCCGATGAATAAAACCGGTCGAGATCGCGGAACAGGCCCTGCTGCGGCGTGTCGTGCATATAGACCGCATGCGGGTTCGGGAAATTGATCTTGATCGACGCCATGGCGTTGATCCGGCCCGGATCCTGGCGGAACCGGTATTTTGCCGCGTCGTCCGTCGACCAGTCCACCGTCAGCGGATCCACTTCGCTGCCGTCCGGCGCGATCAGGCGGATGTTGTTGTCCGTCAAATAGTTCGGGTTCTTGCGCATCAGCGGGATGATGTCCTTGCGGACGATCGAAACGGGCGCATTCCAGTAAGGATTGATGATGATTTCGTTGATCTTGGAATTCAGGATCGGCGTCTGGCGGTCGATCTTGCCGACAATCGCCGTATGACGCAGCATTACGCGGCCATTGTCCACCGCCTCGATTTCAGCAGCAGGGATGTTCACCACCACATAGCGGTCACCAAGGAAACCGGACATGGAGCGCAGCCGAACGAGATTGGTTTCGAGCTGGCCAAGGCGGATTGCTGCAGGAACGTTGAGAGCGGCAAAGGTATGACGCCCGGTCACACCGTCGGCCGGCAGGCCGTGGCGGGCCTGAAAGCGCTTCACGGCAGCATCCACATAGGAATCGAACGACTGCGACATGCCCGCGCGCTCCGAAAGATCGCCCGAGATCATCAGCCGGCGGCGCAGGATCTCCACATTGGGATCGACCACGCCCAGTTCCAGTTTCTTGTCATCGGGAACGCGCGGCCAGCCACCCTGCGAGGCGATGCTGGAATACTCCATGATCGCGCGCTCGACATAGGACACCGTTTCCTGGCTGAAGATGGGGAGGTTGGACGCCACCTTGCCGCCACTGCTCGCCCGCGCGTCGAACTGATCGTTCCAGGCGCCGCGCCGCGGCGAACGGATGATCGCTTCGATCAGGTCCTGGGCACTGGCGGCCCCGGTCATCGCTGCCGTTGCGGCTGCACCGGCACCGGTTAAAAACATGCGGCGGTTCGTCTTCATACGCGTATCCGTGCTCTCTTGGCTCGTCAGCCCCTTCCAGGGTACTGCATGCAGTCCTGCAGCCATACATGCCGCGACTGCGTTAAGAATCCGCGAACCCTGATCAGAAATCGGCGCAAGACGCACCGCGCGGCCTCCATCAGGCTGCATCCCACCGGATTATGACCTTAACGTGACCGTGCGTCACTTTGAGCGCGATAACAAACGCGTAAAGGCCGGCGTCCCGCCACGCCGGCCTTCATTGGCTGCACACCGGCGCGCAGCCAGGTGATCAAGGTGAGACTACATACGGTATGCGATCGAGTCGTTCCAGAAGCGGTCGAGCCGCTGCAGGGCACGATTCATCTGGCTGAACTCGTCGGGGCTGATCCCGCCGACCTGCTCGATGGAGCCGATGTGGCGGTTGTAGAGCCCCTCGACCACCTTGGCGACCTGGGCGCCCTTGGGCGTCAGGCTGATGCGCACCGAACGACGGTCGACGCGCGAGCGCTGATGGTTGACGAAGCCGAGATCGACCAGCTTCTTGAGATTGTAGGAGACGTTGGAGCCGAGATAATAGCCGCGCGAGCGCAGCTCGCCAGCCGTCAGTTCCGTGTCACCGATGTTGAAGAGCAGCAATGCCTGGATGGCGTTGATGTCGCTGCGTCCGTTGCGCTCGAACTCGTCCTTGATCACGTCGAGCAGACGGCGGTGCAGTCGCTCCACGAGCTGGAGAGATTCAAGATAAAGAGAACGCAGTGCATCTTTGCGTTCGTCATTCGTAGCGGCAGGTTTCGCCGCGGGTCGCGAAGTATTCATAACTAAAGCCTCTCGTTTGACGCCGGTGATTTTTGTTTTTTGTCTCACCTTGGCCTGACCCTATCGAATGCTTCTAAAATTCGACTTAAACACTAGCCTTAACAACGCCTTACAAAAGCCGCCCCTGCAAACACGGCTAACAGCCGGTAAACCGGGCTGCGGGCATTCGATGAAAGCTTGAGAGAAGCAGCGGCTGTGGGTGCGGAAACGAAACGGGGCTACTGCATTGCCCTGCGTCTGCTCCGGTAACGGGCGAAGCGCAGGACCGCATAGACAATGGCCACCACAAGATGAAAGCCGATCAGCGGGTAGTTGTGCCCGAAAAGATCAGGCAATACGCCAAACATCACCACTTCCGCGCCCGCGCATAAAAACCAGATCACCGCGCCCCACGGCGCGACCAGCCAGAGGCCAACCGAAGCAAAGGGATAGATGACCGCGAGAATGACGCTCGCGACCTGCCAGTGGACCGGCATGAGGTCGAACCGCCACATAAGACCGGGATAGAAGCCCAGAAGCCGGACCCAGTAGAAAAGCCCCATGATCAGGCAGGCGATCGCGATCAGCCGGTGAAACCCGAAATAGAGACTGTCGAGTTGAGACGGCCGGCTGGACGTTATGCCCGACAGGGTTTCACCATTCACAGCGTCAGTTCCCCGTCGGTCAGCGGTGCGAAATAGGCGTCGATGTCCTCTTCCCGAACGTCGCCCAGCTTTTCAGGCTTCCAGCGGGGCGTGCTGCCCTTTTCAACAAGGACGGCGCGAATGCCCTCATAGAAGTCATGCCCGGCGAGCATCCGGTTAAGGATGCGGAACTCCATCTTCATGCACTCGTCCATCTCCAGCATCGCGCCCGCACGCACCTGGCGGAACGCGACATGAAGGCTGGTGGGCGAGCGTTTTTCGATCGTGGCGAGAGTGTCTTGTGCCCATTCGTCCTGGTCGTCGGCAAGCGATTCCAGAATTTCGGGCAGGCTGCCGAAGGAGAAATGGCGTGCGATCGCATGCACAGTGCCCTCGTCCATCTGCGGTTCTGCCGCGCCATCGAATACGGAGAGCGTCCCATCCACGCTGTCGCTCTCGCACAATGCCTGCATGAGCGCCGGCAGTTGCCCGGCATCGACCGAATGGGTCGCCAGCCCCGCCGCACAGGCATCACCACGGCGAATGCGATTGCCGGTCAGGGCCAGATACATGCCGAACTCGCCCGGCAGGCGCGACAGAAGATGGCTGCCGCCCACATCGGGAAAGAAACCGATCCCCACTTCGGGCATTGCGAAAACCGCATTCTCCGTCATCACACGATGGGAGCCGTGACAGGAGACGCCGACGCCGCCACCCATCACGATACCGTCGATCAGCGCGACATAGGGTTTCGGAAAACGGGCAATCGCGGCATTGAGCCGATATTCGTCGGCGAAGAAGTCAGGACTGGCCCGGCCTTCAAGGCCGGCCCGGTAGACATCCAGAATGTCCCCCCCTGCCGAGAAGGCGCGTCCCTCTCCCCGGATAATGACACGCTCGACCGCGCTGTCCGCCTCCCAGGCAGAAAGCGCCCGCGCAAGCGCGCTGATCATGCGATGATTGATCGCATTCAAAGATGCCGGCCGGGAAAGGGTTACGATGCCGGCACGCCCGACCTGTTCAAACAGGATATCTCCAGCGCCACCGAAATCGACGTTCACGGGCACCCCCAAATCGTTGCAGAAACAGCAAGCCTCACTAGGTGATTATTCGCCGCTACCCGGGCCGTCAATGCTATAAGCGGATGCGACCACAGGACGCCGGACGTCCACTTGGACCCGTTTCGCCTGCGTGATAGAGAGGCGCCATACTGGAGTCGAAGCCGTGAACAAGTTTTCCCGCACCATGAACAGCCCCGCCACACGCCGCAGCGTCGATGAGATTACAGGCAGCCGCCGCCTGCGTCGCACCCGCAAGGCCGACTGGTCGCGCCGGCTGGTGCGCGAGAACCATCTTACGGTCGATGACCTCATCTGGCCGCTGTTTCTCATGGAGGGTGAGAACCGGCAGGAGCCGCTCGAGGCCATGCCCGGCGTCATGCGGCATACGGTCGATCATGCGGTGAGGCAGGCTGAGCGCGCGGCAAGGCTCGGCATTCCCGCGATCGCCACCTTCCCCAATATCGATCCTTCGCGCAGGGATGAAACCGGCTCCCACAGCCTCGATCCGGACAATCTGATCAACCGGGCTACCCGTGCCATCAAGGAGGCGGTGCCGGAGATCGGCATCATCACCGATGTTGCACTCGATCCCTTCACCAGCCACGGCCATGACGGCATCCTGCGCGATGGCGAGATCGTCAACGACGAGACGGTCGCCCAGATCGCCGTGGCCGCTGTCGGTCAGGCGGCGGCCGGTGCCGACATCATCGCGCCCTCCGACATGATGGATGGCCGTATCGGCGCGATCCGCGATGCACTCGACCAGAACGGCTTCCAGAACGTCGCGATCATGTCCTATGCGACCAAATTCGCTTCCGCCTTCTACGGCCCGTACCGCGAAGCCATCGGCACGGGCGGGCTGCTGAAGGGAGACAAGAAGACCTACTACATCGACCCCGCCAACAGCGACGAAGCGTTGCGGGAAGCCGAGCAGGATCTTCTGGAAGGAGCGGACATGCTGATCGTGAAGCCCGGGCTTCCCTATCTCGACATCGTCCACCGCCTGAAGGACACATTCGCCGTTCCGACCTTCGCCTATCAGGTCTCCGGCGAGTATGCGATGATCAAGGCCGCGGCGGCCAATGGGTGGATCGACGGCGAGAGAGCGATGGTGGAGAGCCTCCTCGCCTTCAAGCGCGCCGGTTGTGACGGGGTTCTCACCTATTTCGCGCTCGAAATGGCCGAATTGCTGTGATTTCGCGCTGGAAAGCTTGAAGCGCGCGCCAGGTTCCCCATCTCTGTCATGAACCAATCGAAAGAGGATCGTTTATGACAGCCCGGCCCCTCGACGGCGAAATTCTCGACAATGCACAGGACGACGGTTATCTTTACCGCGGTGTCCGCACGCGCCGTATCCTCGCGTTCTTCATCGACTATCTGCTGATCGGATTGATGATGATCCCCGTTGCGATCATCGTTGCCCTGCTCGGCGTCATGACGCTGGGTCTCGGCTGGCTTCTGTTCGGCATTCTCGCGCCCTTGACCGCCCTCCTCTATGTCGCCTTCACGCTCGGCGGGCGCAGTCAGGCGACGCTCGGCATGCAGTTCATGGATATCCGGCTTGCGCGCCTTGACGGCGGGCGTGTCGATTCGCTGCTTGCGGTTGTTCACACGGTTCTTTTCTGGGCCGGCAACGCGATTCTGACCCCGCTCATCCTTCTGGCAAGCCTGTTTCTCGACCACAAGCGCACGGTCCACGACCTGCTCCTCGGCACCGTCGTTGTTCGGTCAAACTGAACACCCCTAAAGGTTGCATTATTAACGGTTATATATATTTTAGGTTTATCAAATCGTGATAACCCGGTATCGTGGTGTCTTTCAGAACACCAACGATATTGCGAGTGATTTGATGACCGATACATTTCAAGAATACCATCCAGACGAAACGCTCCCCAACGGTCGGGCAACGGACATTTCCCTGCGCCAGGGCCGATGGCTCCACGTCCGGCGCGTGCTGGCATTTCTCATGGACTACGCGCTTTACGTAGCCTTGGCCCTGGTGCTGACCGTGGTTGCGACGATGCTGATGGAAAACCTGACCGGGATAGCGGCATCCGATGGACGCGTGGCACCGGCGTTTTCTCAGCAGAGCCTCAATTTCTTCTACACGCTTTCTGCAGGCCTTGCCTCGTTGACCACACTGGCCCTTGTCATGGTCTATGTATCCGTTACGCTGGGCGGACGCCGCCAGGCAACACTTGGGATGCGCGCTCTTGGATTGCGACTGGAGCGCCTCGACAACAGCAAAATCACCGGCCGTTATGCGGTTGCTCATCTTCTTCTGTTTCTGGTGACCTCAGCAGTCTTCACGCCGCTCATCCTGCTCGCCCCCTTCTTCCTGACCAACAGGCAGGCGTTGCACGACCGGCTGCTCGACATCGTGATGCTGGGATCGGAGCACAATCTTCCCCCCGATGCGCAGTCCTGACTGCGCATCGACATAAGAGACAAGCAAATTCCTTTCTCGGACGAGCCATCCAGCCTCGCTGATTTGCCCGCCTTTTGTCGGCGTGAGACAAATCCATGCTTGCGGCGCGCCTGCCCGTGCTTATTCTCCTCAACGATGAGCAGGCGCAGACCGTCGCCTGCGGGGACAGTCTCAAGCAGCGGGACCTGAATGGCCGATTTCCATCTCTGGGCGACCTACGCGATCATTCTCGCAACCGTCGCCGCCTATGTCAGCGAGCGCTTTACGCTGGAGATCGTCGCTCTTGGCAGTCTGGTCGCCTTTCTGGCACTCTTCGCTTTCATCCCCTATGAGGCGTCCGGAGGCCTGCCGCCCGAAGAGCTCCTGTCGGGCTTCGCCAATCCCGCGCTGGCAACGGTCCTGGCACTCCTGATTGTCGGTCAGGGCCTGTTTGCCACCGACGCGCTCGACAAGCCGGCCCGCATTCTCGCAAAATCCGCCGGCAGTTCGAGCACGCGAACCATCATCATCACGCTCATCACGGCGGCGATGCTGAGCGCGATCCTCAACAACACACCGGTGGTGGTCATCTTCATTCCGGTGCTGATCGTCTTCGCCGCGCAGCGCAACTTCCCGGTTTCCAAGGCGCTGATGCCGCTTTCCTTCATGACCATTCTGGGCGGCATGACGACGCTGATCGGCTCCTCGACCAATCTTCTGGTGGCCGGGGTCGCCGGCAAGGCGGGCCTGACGATCGGTTTCTTCGACATCACCATGCCCGGCCTGCTTCTGGCGGCGGCGGGTGCGCTCTATGTCTTTTTCGTCATGCCGCGCATCCTGCGCGATTCAAGCAGCGAAAAGACCTTCCGGCAGATGCAGTCCGGCACGCAGTTCATCGGTGAGATTCGCATCGTGCCGGGTCATCCCTTCATTGGTAAGGAATCGAAAGCCGGACTGTTCCAGGGGCTCGGCGACCTGACGCCGCGCCTTATCGTCCGGCGCGGGATGAGCTTTCACCCTCCCTTCGAGAATGTGGTTCTGTCGGAAGGCGACCGTCTCATGGTGACGGCCACCCGCCGCGCCTTCACGCAGGCGCTTTCCCACGGGGCAGCGGGACACATCGCCGAAGCGGAGACGGCAACGGTCGGTCCCGACTATCACATTGCCGAAGCCGTCATACCGCCAGGCTCGCGCCACGCCGGGCGCACGATCCGCAACGCCGGTATCGAGACCGAACACAGTGTCCACATGCTCGGTGTGCAGCGCAAAAGCCGGATGGGACGCACGCCGGTCTCCGATATCCGGCTCGAACCCGGCGACACCATTCTCGTGGGAGGCACCGACCGCGCATTCGAGGATCTGCGCGAAAGCCACGATCTCCTTGTCCTCGAATGGTCAGCCGAGCCGGTTCCCCAGCGCCGTAAGGCCTGGATCGCTTTCGTCATTTTCGCCGGAATCGTCATTACGGCAGCGCTCGACATCGCCCCCATCGTCGCCACGGCCGTTGCCGGCGCCTTCGCCATGATCGCCACGGGCTGTCTGACGCTTGCACAGGCTGGCCGTGCCTTTGACCGGCAGATTTTCCTTCTGGTGGGCTCGGCCATTGCCGCCGCCACGGCGCTGGAACGCACCGGCGGTGCACAGCTCATCGCCGACGGAGCGGTGGCGGCACTTCAGGGCCAGTCCCCCGCAATCATCCTGTCGGGCTATTTCGCGGTGGTCGCCATCCTGACCAATTTTCTCTCCAACAATGCCACCGCCGTCTTGTTCACCCCCATCGCCCTGGGAATCTCCTCGGCCATCGGTGTGCCTCCGGAGGCGTTCATCGCCGCGACGATCTTTGCCGCCAACTGCTCCTTCGCGACGCCGATCGGTTACCAGACAAACCTGATGGTCATGGGCCCCGGCCACTATTCCTTCCGCGACTTCATAAAGGCGGGCATGCCGCTGGTGGCGATAATTTGGTTGACGTTTTCGTTTGTCGGGCCATGGTATTATGGGCTTTAGGATCAGGAGTGACGCCCTACCGACATGACGCAGCAACCCGCCCAATCGCCGCAGTTCTTTCTAACCGCGCCTTCACCCTGCCCTTATCTGGAAGGGCAGTTCGAGCGGAAGGTCTTCACCCATCTGGTCGGTGACAAGGCACCCGAACTGAACGATTTGCTGACCCAGGGCGGTTTCCGCCGCTCGCAGAACATCGCTTACCGCCCCGCCTGCGAAACCTGCCGCGCCTGCGTTTCCGTACGCATCCTCGCGCAGGAGTTCCAGCCGACGAAGAACATGAAGCGCATTCTCAGGCAGAATGCCGACCTCATCGGCACAGCCCATGATGCGGAACCTTCCACCGAACAGTACACGCTGTTCCGTTCCTACCTCGACGCCCGCCACAAGAAAGGCGGCATGTCGGACATGACCGTGCTCGACTATGCGATGATGGTGGAAGACACGCATGTGAGCACGCAGGTGATCGAATACCGCCGCCGCGGACCCGACAGTTTCATCACCGGCAAGGGCGAAGGCGAGCTGATGGCCGTGGCCCTCACCGATACGATGGGAGACGGGCTGTCGATGGTCTATTCCTTCTTCAACCCGGAGCTTACCGACCGTTCGCTCGGCACCTTCATGATCCTCGACCATATCAACCGTGCAATCGCCGCCGGCCTGCCGCATGTCTATCTCGGCTACTGGGTCAATGGCTCGCGCAAAATGGCCTATAAGGTGCGTTTCAAGCCACAGGAGCACCTGGGCCCGCAGGGGTGGGAACGCGTCGACTGAAGGTCGCATCCACCGCACCCGCCTGCATCCGACACGCCGTCCCGGAAGGGTCCTTCATGCCCACTCCCTCGCCATCTTCCCACGCCAAGGGACTTGCGCTGACCGCTTTTGGCGGCATGGCGCTCACCATCGACATTCCGCTGATCCGGCTGGCCGATGGCGACCCCTGGCCGATCCTGATGGTGCGCAGCGCCTTGACGGTCGCGGTGGCGCTTATCGTATGGTTCGTGTGGCGTCTTTTTACGCGCAATGTCCCGCCGCTCGTCCCCGGTCGTGTGGGCCTTGTGGTCGCCGCCCTTTATGCGCTTTCGGCACTCTGCTTCATCACCGCCGTCTACAACACCTCTACCGCCAATCTTGTGTTCATTCTTGCCTTCAACTCCATGTTTGCCGCGCTTCTCTCATGGTTGTTTCTCAAGGAAAGACCAAGACCCGCCACGCTGATAGCCATGGGCGTTATGCTGATCGGTGTCTTGATCATCGTCGGCGGCGGCATCGGGGCCGGCAATCTGTTCGGTGACGTGATGGCGCTGAGCGCTGCATTCCTGCTGGCGACCGCGATCACCATCACGCGCGGCAGCGGTCGCGACATGGGGTTTGCCGCACTCGTGGCGGTGGCGCTTCCCTGCCTTGTGGCCGCGATCATGACAGCCAGGACCGGTTATCGGATCGAAGCGCCCTGGTGGATCATCCTCAACGGTGCGGTGATCATGCCGATCTCGTTCTTCTGCCTGTCCAACGGCCCCAAATACATTTCAGGGCCGGAAGTGGCGATGTTCTATCTTCTCGAAACGGTTCTGGCGCCGGTCTGGGTGTGGCTGATCTTTTCCGAGGTGCCGAGCCGCGCCACCCTCATCGGCGGCACGATCCTCATCGTCACACTGGTCGCGCACTCGCTGTGGCAACTCCATTCAGGCCGCAAGCGGCGATTGGCGCAAGGCGTGGTGCGTCACCCGCTGTGAGGGCGGAATGACGAACGCCCTTTATTTCTTCTTCATGGCCTGAGCAAGCGCTGCGGCCAGCGCGCCCTGCGGTTCGCTGCCACGCCCGCCCGGTTTGCCGCCGCCATTGCGTGGCATCGCGGTACGGGCGGGCTTACCCTGGTCGCGCGGTCGACCGGCACCGGCTCCTGCGCCTGCGCCGGCCCCAGCTGCGCTGCCGCCATCCTTGCGCATGGAAAGGCTGATGCGCTTGCGCTTGATGTCGACCTCAAGCACCCGCACCTTTACCACGTCTCCGGCCTTCACCACCTCATGAGCATCCTTCACGAAGCGGTCGGCAAGCTGCGAGACATGCACGAGCCCGTCCTGATGCACGCCTATGTCAACGAAGGCGCCGAAGGCGGCGACATTGGTCACCGTGCCTTCAAGGCTCATGCCGGGCTTCAGGTCCTTGATGTCGTCAATTCCTTCGGCAAACGTCGCCGTGCGGAAGGCCGGGCGCGGGTCGCGCCCCGGTTTCTCCAGTTCGGCGATGATGTCGCGCACCGTCGGCAGGCCGAAACGCTCGTCCACGAAGACGCGCGGATCGAGCGCCTTGAGCGCCTCGGCATCGCCCATCAACGCGCGCACGTCGCGCCCGCATGAGGCGACGATCTTGCGGGCAACGCCATAGGCTTCCGGGTGGACGGATGACGCGTCGAGCGGCTCTGTACCGTTCTGGATGCGCAGGAAGCCGGCACATTGCTCGAAAGTGCGCTGTCCGAGCCGCGCCACCTCCAGAAGCTGCTTACGGCTTGAAAAAGCGCCATTGGCATCCCGATGCGCGACAATCGCCTCGGCGATCGATTCACCAAGGCCGGAAACCCGCGCCAGAAGCGATTTGGAGGCCGTGTTCAGATCGACACCGACCGCATTCACCGCGTCTTCCACCACCGCGTCGAGCGCCCTGGCCAGACGATACTGATCCACATCGTGCTGATACTGGCCGACGCCGATGGATTTCGGCTCGATCTTCACCAGTTCCGCCAGCGGGTCCTGCAGGCGGCGGGCGATGGAGACGGCACCGCGCAGCGACACGTCGAGATTGGGGAACTCGGCCGCCGCCGTGGGCGAAGCCGAATAAACCGAGGCCCCCGCCTCCGAAACCACGACCTTGAGCGGCTTTGGCGCGGGCATGTCGGAGAGCATGTCGGCGACCATCTTCTCCGTTTCGCGGCTGGCCGTGCCGTTGCCGATGGCGATGAGTTCGATGCCATGCTTGCGGATCAATGCCGAAAGCGCCGCCTGGCTGCCGCGCAGATCGTTGCGCGGCGGGAACGGGTAGACCGTTTCCGTGTCGAGCAGCTTGCCCGTGGCATCCACCACCGCCACCTTGACGCCGGTGCGGATGCCGGGATCCAGCCCCATCGTCGCGCGGGTGCCGGCGGGGGCTGCCAGAAGCAGGTCCTTCAGATTGCGGGCGAACACGTTGATCGCCTCTTCCTCGGCCCGCTCGCGCAGATCGCGCATCAGGTCGAGGGTGAGATGCAGGAAGAGTTTTACACGCCATGTCCAGCCGGCCACCTCCATCAGCCATTGGTCGCCGGGAAGCTGCCCGCCGATCTCATAGGCTGCCGCGATCATGCGCACCGCCGGTTTCAACGGGCTGGTGTCGTCCGTATCCACTTCCAGGTCGAGCGCCAGAACGTCCTCATTGCGACCGCGCAGCATGGCCAGTGCGCGGTGGCTCGGTACGCCCGCCCAGCGCTCTGAATGATCGAAATAGTCGGAAAATTTCGCGCCCGCCTCTTCCTTGCCCTCGACAACCCGGGCGCGCAGGACGGCGCGTTCCTTCATGTGGTTGCGCAACTGCCCGACCAGATCGGCGTTTTCCGCAAACTGTTCGGCCAGAATGTCGCGTGCGCCCTCAAGCGCCGCCTTCTCGTCCGGCACCTCTTCGCCCAGATAGTCCTTTGCGATATCCGCCGGCACTTTCGAGCGGTCGGCCAGAATGGCCTCTGCCAGCGGCCCCAGCCCGCGTTCACGCGCGATCTGCGCCTTGGTGCGCCGCTTGGGTTTGTAGGGAAGGTAGATGTCTTCGAGCTCCGCTTTTGTCGCTGCGGTTGCGATCTTCGTCTCCAGCTCCGGCGTCAGCTTGCCCTGCTCGCGGATGGACCCGAGGATCGTGTCGCGCCGCTGATCGAGCTCGCGCAGATAGGAGAGCCGCTCGGAGAGCGTTCGCAGCTGCGTGTCGTCGAGCCCGCCGGTCACCTCCTTGCGGTAGCGCGCGATGAACGGAACGGTCGCCCCCTCATCGAGGAGGCCTATGGCAGCCTCGGCTTGCTCCGGGCGGGCGCTGATCTCGTTGGCGATGAGGGTGGCAATGCGTTTGGCGTCTGCGGACATGGAATTTCCTGAATCGATTGGTGCGGCGAAGATAGTGTCATTCGCCGCAGCCTGCCGCTCACAAGAAGCGCTTTTCCACAATCGCGGACGTGAAGGGACAAGGTGCGCTAAGAGGGAGTGCGTCCTTCGACAAGCTCAGGATGAGGAGGGATGGAGCGCGCCATCAAGGTAGACGTTGCGAGCACTTCCTCCTTCGGTCAGAGAAGTCGAGCTGGCCTGCTGCCGGTTTTTCGGACACGAGGTTAAGCTAACATAGCTCGCTCCTCGAACTCCACGGGGCTCAGATAGCCCAGTGTCGAGTGCCTGCGC
>NZ_JBWKMB010000015.1:0-142871 GCF_056431025.1 Nitratireductor lacus
CGAGCGCTGTCTGTTCGGGGGCCGGTGTCTTCAACATGACCCAGTGAATCAAAAACCCCCGGCAAATGCCAGGGGTTTGTCAGCAGTCTGAGGGCGGGTTACCCCGCCCCATCGCCATCGTGATTAAACGCGTTCCATCGCCAGTGCGATGCCCTGGCCAACGCCGATGCACATGGTGGCAAGCGCAAGCTTGCCGCCACCCGCCTGCAACTCAAGCGCAGCCGTGCCAGAAATGCGCGCGCCCGACATGCCGAGCGGATGGCCAAGCGCGATTGCGCCGCCATTCGGGTTCACCTGCGGCGCATCTTCTGCAATCCCAAGATCGCGCAAAACGGCGATGCCCTGGGAGGCGAAAGCCTCGTTGAGCTCGATCACGTCGAAATCCGAAGGCTTCAGGCCAAGCCGCGCACAAAGGCGCTGCGTCGCCGGAGCCGGGCCGATGCCCATGATGCGCGGCGGAACGCCAGCCGTCGCACCGCCGAGAATGCGGGCAATCGGCGTCAGGCCGTATTTCTTCGCCGCTTCTTCCGAAGCGATGATGAGCGCAGCCGCACCGTCGTTGACGCCGGAGGCGTTGCCGGCGGTCACGCTGCCGCCCTCGCGGAAAGGCGTCGGCAGCTTGCCGAGCTTTTCAACCGTGGTGCCCGGACGCGGATGCTCGTCCTTGTCGACCACCACCGGGTCGCCCTTGCGCTGGGGAATGGTGACAGGGATGATTTCCTTTGCGAGACGCCCGTTCTCCTGTGCTGCGACAGCCTTGTTCTGGCTGCGCACGGCAAAGGCGTCCTGATCGGCGCGGCTGACGGAGAAATCCGCCGCCACGTTCTCGCCCGTCTCCGGCATGGAATCGATGCCATACTGTTTCTTGAGCACCCTGTTGACGAAGCGCCAGCCAATCGTGGTGTCGTAGATTTCCGCATGACGCGAGAAGGCCGTTTCGGCCTTCGGCATGACGAAGGGGGCGCGGCTCATGGATTCCACGCCGCCGGCGATCATGATCTCCGCCTCGCCCGCCTTGATGGCGCGCGCGGCAATGGTGATCGCATCCATGCCCGAACCGCACAGGCGGTTCACCGTGGAGCCCGGCACCTCAATGGGCAGGCCCGCAAGAAGCACGGCCATGCGCGCCACGTTGCGGTTGTCCTCACCGGCCTGGTTGGCGCAGCCATAGAACACATCGTCCAGCGCCGCCCAGTCGACCTTCGGGTTGCGCTCCATCAGCGCCTTGATGGGCAGGGCTGCCAGATCGTCTGCGCGAACGGAGGAAAGCGCGCCGCCGAAACGGCCGATCGGCGTGCGGATGTAATCGCAGATGAAAGCTTCAGCCATGAGTGAGGTCTCCTAACCATCAATGCCGGGCAGCGCCCGGCCGCCGCGTGCGCCACGCGGGCCAAAAAGATCATGCGCCCTTATGGGCCGCTTCAGTACGGGCTTTCAAGTCGCGCAATGTCGCAAGCTCGAGTTCGGTGGGCGGCGGCGTCTCTTCGACACCGTCTGAAAACGTCACGGTCCAGCCGCAGGTCTCCTGCACCTGATCGCGCGTGACGCCCGGATGCAGCGACACGACGGTGAACTCCTTCGTCACCGGGTCGGGCTTCCAGATCGCAAGATCGGTGATGAGCAGCGTCGGCCCCCTGGTGTCGATGCCGAGCTTCTGACGGTGGTCGCCGCCATCGCCATGTCCAAAGGAAGTGTAGAAGTCGATCTTCTCCACCATGCCCCGCTTCGACTGGGCGAGCGTGATGTAGACCTCCTGCGAGGAGGTGGCGATTTCCGGAGCGCCACCGCCGCCGGGAAGCCGCGTCTTCGGGCTGTCATAATCGCCGATGACGGTGGTGTTGATGTTGCCGTATTTGTCGATCTGGGCCGCGCCCAGAAAGCCGATGGTGATGCGCCCGCCCTGCAGCCAGTAGCGGAACATTTCCGGCACCGGCACCGTGGTCAGCGCGGTGTCGCACAGCTCGCCATCGCCAATCGAGAGCGGCAGCACATCCGGCGCGGTGCCGATGGTGCCGGATTCATAGATCAGCGTGATGTCGGGCGCATGCGTCAGGCGCGCGATGTTGCAGGCAGCCGAGGGCGCGCCGATGCCGACGAAACACACATCGTCATTCTTCAGCGCGCGCGAGGCGGCAATCGTCATCATTTCATTGGGAGTGAATTCGGGCTTGCTCATCCTGCGTCCCTCAGCTTCTCGACGCGGCCTGCGAAATCCTCGGGCGTCGCATCAAGCACATTCTTCTGCATCCAGTCGCAGAACAGCTCGCGGTCTGCGGCGATCTTGTCCCATTTCAGATATTCGGCGTTGTCACGCGCGTAATAGCCATGCGTGTAGGAGGGATGCGCGCCACCCGGCACCACGGCGATGTCGGTCACCGTCCAGTGGGGCAGAATGGTCAGATTGGGGTGCAGGTCGGAGAAATCGTCGACGACTTCTTCGACGGTCACGACAGCGCGTTTCGCTGCAAGCACCGCCTCTTTCTGAATGCCGACAATGCCCTCGACCAGAACATTGCCCTTCCGGTCCGCCTTCTGCGCATGAATGAAGACGACATCGGGCCGAAGCGCCGGCACTGCGGCCAGGCTCTCGCCCGTGAAGGGGCACTCGATGAACTTGATGTTCGGGTTCACGCGGGCAAGCTCCGCGCCGCGATAGCCACGGAAGATCGCACAGGGAAGCCCGGCCGCGCCCGCCTCATAGGCGTTGGCCATGGCGGCGTGCGAATGTTCCTCGATCTCGAGCTTGTGCGGGAAGCCGTTTTCCACCGCATCGCGCAGGCGGCGCAGAAGCCCCACCCCCGGATTGCCGGCATAGGAAAAGACCAGTTTGCGGGCGAGGCCCATGCCGATCATCTGGTCATAGACCACATCGGGGGTCATGCGGATCAGCGTGAGATCACGGAAACCCTGGCGGATCGCCTCATGGGCGGCGGCGGTGGGGATGAGGTGCGTGAACCCCTCGAAAGCGACGCTGTCGCCATTGCAGAGATTCTCCGCGACCGCTTGCGACAGCGGAACAAAACGCGCCATGGCCTTCCTCGAAAGTTCGCATTGCGAACATAAGTTTTACATGCGATACTTCTTAAATGGAGAATGAAATCAAGTCAAACAACAGTGAGACCCGCGACATCGTCGGATCATTGCAGAAGGGGCTTGGCGTTGTGGAAATTCTGGCCAATGCGCCGGACGGCATGACGCTGACGGAGGTGGCAAGCGAAGCCGGGTTGACGCGTGCAGGTGCACGGCGCCTGCTGCTCACCCTGGTGGCCAGTGGCTATGCGCGCCAGGAAGAACGTCGTTTTTTGCTGTCCGCCAGACTGCTCGGGCTGGCACGGACCTGGATGGGCGGCGCCGCGCTCTGGCATTATGCCGAGCCAATCATGCGCCGCATCTCGGAAACCCTCGGCGAATCCTGCTCCGCGGCCGTCCTTGAGGGAGAAGAAGTGGTCTATGTGGCGCGGGTGGCCGGCCGGCGCATCGTTTCGGTGGCGCTCAATGTCGGCACGCGTCTGCCTGCCTACTGCACGTCGATGGGCCGGGTTCTTCTGTCAGATCTGGACGCGTCCGAACTCACCCGTTTTCTCGCGCAGACGGCGATCAGCGCCAAGACCGAAAGAACGATGACGGACCGGGCCCGGATCACCGAAGCCGTGATGCTGGCCGGCGCGCGCGGCTACGCGATTGTCGACCAGGAACTGGAACTCGGCCTGCGGTCGATTGCGGTGCCCATTCGCAACAAGACGGGACGCATCGCGGCCGCGCTCAATGTCTCCACCCAGTCGGCGCGCTTCACTTGCGCCGAGATGGAGCAGACAATCCTGCCTCTTCTCCAGACGGGTGCGCGGGAAATCGAGGACTTTCTCGCACTGCAATAGCCCCTTGCCGTCAACAGTAGAGACATCTTTCAAGGGAAGAGCGTGGCGTGTCATGCCGCACTCCTTGATGATCCGGTTGGATGATCGGGAGATTTTTCGATGGTCTGGCGCATGCGGCGCGCAAGGCGGGCTTCCAGCCGCGCTTCGAGAACGCGTTCAAGCACGTCGCGTGTCCCCGGGGCCGCATGCCCTTTCGACATTGCAAAAAGTGAATCGACGATGGAAACCTCATCCTGTGGCGACAGGAGAGCCTCGATTTGCGCATCGGTCTGCGCGTCCGAACGGGCGTTGTGGATCGATCTGCTCATGGTCTGGAATCTTGCGCGCCGAACCTGACGGCAAAGCGGCGGCTGGGTGAAATTTTGACGACAGTTTCTAGGCATAACCACGCCGCGCAGCGAGCTGCGCGGCGTCAGGTCTGAGCGGGGGTTTATTGACGGGCCAGGCTGTGGCCCGGATAGGCGGCGGCTGGCGGCGTAAGACGGCGCAGCTCGCCTTGCAGAAGCTCGAAAATATCCATCGCCAGCCGCAGATTGAAGCGCTTGTCATCGAAGAACATGCCGTAGCGGATATCAAGACCGCCAGGGATAATCTCAATGCAATCTTCCAGCGATGAAGAATTGCCTTCGAAGACGAAACCAGGCAACGGAGAAGCGGCGACGCCGCCGACCACGAGCTTCATGGCACTGGTGATATCGTCCACTTCACCAATCACCTCGTAGGATACATTGCGCTGGCGAAGCCACTCTCTCGCCACTATCCCGAGCGGAGACTGCGGATTGGCCAGAACCACGGGTATCGTCGTCGAGCTACGCTTAATCTGCTCACCGAACTCACGCGAACCCATCCATCGCATGTTGTGATCGCAGATCAGATCAGGCCCCATTTCATTGGGATAAAGCGCGCGGAAGGCCGCATCCACCTGCCCAAGGTCGTACATCTCCTCCAGCCGTCTTGAATCAGAGATGCGCCAGCTTACGGTCTCCCTGATTTTGCCCAGACGCCCAAGACCGCCCAGAAGAAGCGGGGCCGTATAGGTGCAGATCCCGACTTTGAGTTTGGAAACGTTTTTCTCGTAACCGACTGTACGAAGGCGGCGTTCCAGGTCGAGCATCTGCCGTATCAGCCCCGAGATCTCTTCCTTGACGATAATCCGGTTGCCGAGTTTCTTGATGAGCGGCGTCCCGATTGCCCGCTCCAGACGCCCCAGATGCATACTGACCGCCGGCTGGCTGATGCCCAGCTTCTGCGCCGCGCCGGTCAGGCTGCGTGTGTCGATGACCGCTTCTGCGGCCCGCAAAGTTGCAAATGAAAGTCCATCCTGTTTGTGCATGCCCATATGCTCTACGCCTCGCTTGATAAGAGGTGGAAATCTGACCCGAAGGACGCCGCCGCGAACGCGGCACGCAACACTTTTGAAAGACGGCAATAACCGTCTGCCCGCACAACGCGTTTCATTCGCGCCATGCAGCTTTGCGGCACTTTCGGCACCGCCATGCATCAGCCGCGCAACGCGCTGCCAATGCGACGCCAACTCATCGCTTCCGAAGCCTTAATGGCGTCGGATCGCGACCTCTGCGGCGCTAAACACCTGTCCGCTGAAACACACGTTCCCCCACAACCCTCACGCCCCCCTCTGATCCATACAATGCATGAACGATAGCGGATTCTGATTACATATACAACCTATAGTAGATTATGTGGATATCTTCTCACCTTACGCGCATAATCTCGTCTGATTTTCGAGAATTATCCATATTTTTCAAATAGATATTATAATATCTCGCCAACATGCGAGCAAACAGGGAATACGGATTTTTCGATAAAATCAGCGTATCTATATACGTATACAACCATGTAAAACGCCGACCCGAAGGGCCGGCGTCCATGTGCTCCGAGGGTGTAACTGTATCGCGCGGGTCAGCGCTCCAGGCGAAAACCGAGAAGTCGCAACGCGTTCAGCGTCACAAGCACCGTAGCGCCAGTGTCGGCAAGGATGGCGATCCACAACCCCGTGATACCAAGCACCGTTGTGACCAGGAACACGGCCTTTAGACCGAGGGCGATCGTGATGTTCTGGCGGATATTGGCCATCGTCGCCCGCGCCAGACGCAGCAGTCCCGCCACATCGCCCACACGATTGCGCAACAGCGCCCCGTCTGCTGACTCCAGCGCCACGTCGGTGCCTGACCCCATCGCCACCCCCACATCGGCCGTGGCCAGCGCCGGTGCATCGTTGATCCCGTCGCCGATCATCATCACCGTATGCCCGGCAGTCAGTTCGCGAATGGCAGACACTTTGTCGTCAGGCAGAAGTTCGGCACGGTATTCCATCGACAGGCTCCCTGCGATGGCTTCGGCGGTACGGGCATTGTCTCCGGTGAGCATCACCGAGCGCACGCCAAGTTCCCTGAGATCACGCATTGCAGCAGCAGCATCCCCTCGGGGTTCGTCGCGCAGGGCGATCACGCCGGAAAGCGCACTGGCCCGGAAGACAGCCGCGACAGTCTTCCCCTCTGCTTCGAGCGCTTCAATGCGCGCTTTCGCGTCCGGGGTCATCGCTCCCCGCTCTTCGGCATACCGTGGCGAGCCGACAAATACGGTCACCCCGCCAAGCTGCGCCTCCACACCCCGACCGGGGATGGCACGCGCATCGCGCCCCGCCTCGAAAGCTATGCCCTGCCCTTCGGCATGGGCGAGCACCGCCTCCGCCAGGGGATGACTTGAACCGGCTTCGACACCGGCAGCCAGCGCCAACACCGCCTTTTCATCCCCCTCAGGCGACCACACATCCGTAACCACCGGGCGGCCGACCGTCAGCGTGCCAGTCTTGTCGAACGTCACCAGATTGACCCGCGCGGCGGCCTCGATCACCGCACCGCCTTTCAACAGCAGGCCGCGGCGCGCACCCGCCGAAAGGGAGGAAGCGATGGAAGCCGGTACGGAGATCACCAGCGCACACGGACACCCGATCAAAAGCAGCGCCAGCGCGCGGTATACCCAGACATCCCAGGCTGCACCTGCAGCCAGTGGCGGCACGATTGCAACCAGAATGGCGAGGGCCACGATTGCGGGCATATAATAGCGGCTGAACCGGTCGATAAAGCGCTCGGTGGGCGCACGCGCCTCCTGCGCCTCTTCGACAAGGCGGATGATGCGCGCGATGGTGTTGTCTTCTGGCGCGCGCGTTACACGCACCTTGATCGCCGCGTCGGTGCTGATCGATCCGGCAAAGACCTCGTCGCCTTCACCTTTTGTTTTTGGCACGGATTCACCCGTCACGGGGGCCTCATCAATACCGGCCATCCCGTCGACGATCGCGCCATCAGCGGGTATCCGGTCACCCGGGCGCACAACGACAATCTGTCCGATGGCGAGTTCCGACGCCTGCACCTTCCGGGTCTTGCCGTTTTCCTCGAGCCGCGCCGTCTTGGGAACCAGGTCCCCCAGCGCCCGGATACCCGCCCGCGCACGGTTTGCAGCCACACCCTCCAGAAGCTCGCCGACGGCAAAGAGGAAAACCACCAGCGCGGCTTCCTCGGCCGCACCGATAAAGAGCGCGCCGGCCGCCGCCACCGTCATCAGCATTTCGATTGTAAAGGGCATACCGGCACGCAGAGCGGCGAAAGCCCGGCGCGCGACCGGCGCGACGCCGATCAGACAGGCCGCCACAAATGCCCACATGCCCAGTTCACCCGGCAGCACGAACTCCGCTCCCCACGCAGCCGCCAGCAAAAGGCCGGTGAAGATGACGAGACGTCCCTTTCCGGTCCGGTACCAGCTCTTGCCACCATCGTCCGCACCATGAACGTGACCGGCTGCACCATGCCCCGGATCGGACGGTGTTGCATCGTGATCCTGCCGGCTCCCATGACCGCCACAGCACGCACCCGCAGTGGGGCCGTCGCTGTCGGACGCGCCGGGATTCTGCCGCGTGGAAACCGTATAGCCGAGCTTCTCGACCGTCCGCTCAACTTTTCCGCGTTCGGTCCTGCCCTCATCGAGCGCCAGCGCCAGCGTTTCGGACATAACCGAAACCCTCACGTCGCTCACACCGGGCAGGCGCTCAAGCGCTGTCCGGATCTTGTTCGCGCAACTTGCGCAATCCATGCCGCCCACGGTCCAGGAATGGGTGTTTGCGGCGCGATCATCCTGTTTCAAGGACACGATGATTCTCCTTGCAGTCTATCAACGACCGCAAGATAGGACCTCTAGTCACTAGAGCTTCAAGAGGGAAAAAGATGTTTTTGGTTAGACAGACGAATACACCACTTCGCCGCCGATCCAGGTCGAAACGACCCCCAGATCGTCATCGAGCACGACAAAATCGGCGTCCATGCCCGCCGCCAGACACCCCTTGGCGTGATCCAGCCCGACGGCCTGTGCAGGATAGAGGCTCACCATGCGCAACGCTTCGCCCAGTGACAGACCGACAGTACGGTGGAGGTAAGCCACGGTGGAGATCATATCGATATCCGCACCGGCCAGTGTCCCATCCTCCAGCGTCAGGCGTCCGTTCTCCCGCCTGATGGTCCGCCCGTTCAACTCGAACGACTTCATGTCCGTTCCGATGGTCGACATGGCATCCGTCACGGCAAAAATGCGCGCCGGGCCACTCTTGGCCCGCAATGCAACCCCAATCGCCACCGGATCGACATGAACACCGTCGGCAATAATACCCACCCAGAGCTGTCCGCTATCAAGCGCCGCCCCCACGACACCCGGCTCACGGTGTCCCAGCGGGCTCATCGCATTAAAAAGGTGCGTAACAAGCGACGCGCCAGCCTCCGCATAGGCGAGCGCGGTATGGCAGGTCGTGTTCGTATGACCAAGGCTGACCTTCACCCCGCCATCAACGAGCGCGCGCACCTGATCTACCGTTACGTTTTCCGGAGCAAGCGTCACCATCAACGCCGGGAGACCGCCATGCGCCTCGATCAGGGCGGCAAGGTCCGCGTCCTCCATCGGGCGGATCAGAGCCGGATCGTGTGCGCCCTTGCGCTCGATGGAAAGATGCGGGCCCTCAAGGTGCAGGCCGAGAAAGCCAGGCATCCCCGCACGCGCAGCTTCCTGCCCGGCGGCAACCGAAGTCGCAGTCGATTCGCGCGTGTCGGTAATGAGAGTGGGCAAAAGACCGGTGGTGCCGAACATTGCGTGCGCCCGGCAGATTCTCTCAAGACCCTCGACGCCACAGTCACCGTCGAACATCACACCGCCGCCGCCATTCACCTGAAGGTCTATGAACCCCGGCACGATCATGGCGCCGCCCGCTTCGCGCACTGGAAGATCGCGAGCCATTTTTCCGCGCGCTTCGAGCCCGGCGATCTTTCCGTTCTCGACAGTCAGTACATGATTGTCCAGCCAGGTCTGACCGTCAAAAATACGCGCGCCGGCGAGGGCAAAAGAAGACATGGTGCGTTCCGGTGTTTGAGAGTCTGTCAGCGTTCGGGAATTTTCAGCTCGGCAACGAAATCATAGGCATCACCGCGATAGACCGAGCGGGTGAATTCGATTACCCGCCCATTGGGCAGATAGGAAACACGTTCGATGTAGAGAGCAGCCTCCCCGGAAGCGACCTTGAGGAGCGAAGCTTCACGCTCGTCCACATTGCGGGCCGAGATGCGCTGCGTGGCACGGCAGGGCCGGGCCGAACGCCTGTCGAGGGCATCATAGAGAGAATCCGTCACCGAGGCCGGGTCGGGCAGGAAGCTGCCGATGATTGAAGCCCGCTCGATGGCCATGGGCACATCGTCAGCAATCCGCAGACGCTCAAGCCTCGAAACCGTATCCCCCACCGAAAGGCCCAGCACCATCATCTCGTCCGGTGACGGGGCAGCGACAATGCGCTCCAGCCATTCCGAACGCGACGTGAGACCCCGTCGGGCCATATCCTCGGTGAACGAGGTCAGAAGTGACAGCGATTGTTCGACGCGCGAAACCGAAGGCGCCACGAACGTTCCCGAACCGTGACGGCGGATAAGCCGCCCCTGCTTTACAAGATCGTCCACCGCACGGCGCACGGTGACACGGCTTAGTTCCGTCAGTTCGGCAATGTCGCGCTCAGTCGGAAGGGCCTCCCCTTCACCCAGAACACCGCCGGCAATCGCGTCTTCCAGCAGACGACGCAAGCGCAGATAGAGCGGCCCGGACCCCATGGCCGCGACCCTATCTGCGGTAAAGAGGCCCGGCGCGGTCATCGTCGCTCCTCCCCCGCCATTTCATGCGCAAACGCGCGCAGCGCGAGCTGAACCGCGCCTGAAAGGGCATCTCCCTGCGGCTCTTTAAGAATCGCCCGGTGTCGCGGCGCAAGCCGCCTGGCATATTCCTGCGCCAGCCCACCAAGAAGGCAAAGCCTGTCACACCCCTTAAAAACCACAGTGTCCAGCGCCATGGTGATGTCGCGCACGGCATCGAGCAGGATATCTCTGGCGATGAGATCGCCCTTGCCGTCGTGTTCGAAGATCAACGGCGCGAAGGCACCATAGTCGGCGGGCCGTGCGCTCTGCTGGGCAAATTCCACCATCGCCTCGGGATCATCGTCAAACCGCGCCATGACCGCACGGCTTAGCGGCGTGTGCTCACGAATACCGTCATGGGCGAGCAGGGTCTGCTGCAGCAATGCCCGGCCAATTACGGCGCCGCTCGCCTGATCGCCAATGGCAAATCCCCAGCCACCCACATTGCGCAGCGCGCCATTTGAACGCGACACATACACCGAGCCGGTACCGAGTATGGCCATCACGCCATCCTCGTCGCCCAGTGCGCCCTGAAGAGCAATCAGACCGTCATGAACGAAGCGGGTATCTGCGAAGGGGAGTGCTTTTGCGAGTTCCTGCTGGCGCTCGCCAACATTGATCCCCGCAAGGCCGAGAAAGGCGGGAATTTCCGACAGCCTGGCGGCATCAACCCCCGCGTCCTTCAGGGCTTCGCCAGCGGCTGCAACAATGTTTTTGCCGATTGCATCCGATGTGGTGAAGATGTTGGCGGAGCCGCGCTTGCCGCGCCCGACAACCCGGCCGTGACGGTCAGCCAACGCCGCCCTGCAACTGGTTCCTCCACCATCTATCGCTATGACGTATTCGCTCATGATTGCTCCTCCACCCAATAATACCAAAAAGATACCTCCAGGGAACAATAAAAAATCATCAACCCCAGAAATCGGCATAACTATTTGATAAAAAATAATATTTAGCGCAGCTCTCAGGAATTTGCCCCGAAAGTGGTGAAATCAGGCTGGACAAATGGTATCTTTTTGGCCTTTAATTTCCGCATTGGAGGAGGCAGAGGGGTCCGGGGAGCCGCGCGTACAAGGGACACAGAAGAACGTTCCCAGCCGCGCAGGGCAATCCGGAAACGCTGACAACGCTTCGTGGGGCTCACGAAACACATCGAATTACCTCCATGGGAAATTCAGCAGCGCCCCGGGGCGCGCTCCAGGCTTGCGCGTCAGGCCACGGAGACACCTCCCGGGCACAACAGGGAGAAGATCATGATGAAATCCACCAGACTGGCATTGCTTGCCGCGACCATGCTGGGTGCGACCGACACGGCGATGGCGCAGGATGCCGAACTCACCATCGAAAGCTGGCGCAATGACGACCTGACAATCTGGCAGGAAAAGCTCATCCCAGCCTTCGAAGCCAAGCACCCCGGCATCAAGGTGACCTTCGCGCCGAGCGCTCCGACCGAGTACAATGCGGTTCTCAACTCCAAGCTCGATGCAGGCACGGCCGGCGACCTCATCACCTGCCGCCCGTTCGACGCCTCGCTCAGCCTTTATGAAAAGGGCCACCTGACGGATCTCAAGGATCTCGAGAACATGTCGAACTTCTCCGACGTGGCAAAGGCCGCGTGGAGCACGGATGATGGTTCTGCGACGTTCTGCGTGCCCATGGCATCCGTGATCCACGGCTTCATCTACAATGCCGACGCCTTCGAAGAGCTCGGCATCGAGCCGCCGAAGACCAATGAGGAGTTCTACGCGGTCCTCGAAAAGATCAAGGAAGACGGCACCTACATTCCCATGGCCATGGGTGCCAAGGACCAGTGGGAAGCCGCCACAATGGGCTACACCAATATCGGTCCGAACTACTGGAAAGGCGAAGAAGGCCGTCTGGCGCTGATCAGCGGCGAACAGAAGCTTACGGATGAGCAGTGGGTCAAGCCACTCGGCGAGATCGCCAAATGGGCTCCGTATCTGGGCGACGGCTTTGAGGCACAGGCCTATCCCGACAGCCAGAACCTTTTCACGCTCGGCCGCGCCGCGATCTTCCCGGCCGGCTCCTGGGAAATCGCCATCTTCAACGACCAGGCGGACTTCAAGCTGGGCGCATTCCCCCCTCCGGTGCAGAATGCAGGCGACGAATGCTACATTTCCGATCACACGGATATCGGTATCGGCATGAACGCCAAGACGGAGAATGCGGAAGCCGCCCGCACCTTCCTGAACTGGGTCGGCTCGGCCGAATTCGCTTCGCTCTACGCCAACTCGCTGCCGGGCTTCTTCTCGCTTTCCAACGAGACCGTCGAGATGGAAGACCCGCTCGCCAGGGAATTCGTCTCCTGGCGTGAAAACTGCAAGTCTACCATCCGCCCCGCGCACCAGATCCTCTCGCGCGGCACGCCGAACCTGTGGAACGAGATGTGGAATGTCTCGGCCAATGTCCTGCGCGGCGCACAGACGCCGGAAGACGGTGCAAAGCAGCTTCAGGACGGTCTGGCCGGCTGGTACGAGCCCCAGCAGTAAATCCTGATCCCTGAACAGGAAGCCGGGTCCGCCCCATATGCGGGCCCGGCACCATAGAGAGACGCTCCATGGCCCAAGCGACAAAGAAGCCCCGACGCTGGCACATTGCCGTGTTTCTGGCGCCCGCCGTGCTGATCTATACGGCGATCATGATCATTCCGCTGTTCAGCACACTCCAGCTCGCCCTCTATAGCGAGGTGGAGAACAGCCAGGTCTTTGTCGGCCTTCAGAACTTCCGGGCCCTGTTCGGCGATCCGCAATGGTCGGATCAGTTCTGGAACGCACTCAGGAACAACACCTGGTTCTTCATCGTGCACATGATCGTGCAGAACCCGATCGGCATTCTACTTGCGGCCCTTCTGTCGAGCCCGCGATTGAGACTGCGTTCCTTCTATCGCACGGCCATCTTCATTCCGACGATCCTCTCCTTCGTGATTGCAGGCTTTGCCTGGAAGCTGATCCTAAGTCCGCTTTGGGGCGTGGCGCCCAACCTGCTTGATCTCGTTGGCCTCAAAAGCCTGTTCCAGCCGTGGCTTGGCAAGGAAGCCTATGCATTGACCACGCTGGCGCTGATTTCTGTCTGGCAGTTCGTCGGCATTCCGATGATGCTGATCTATGCTGCGCTTCTTTCCATTCCCGACGAGCTTCTCGAAGCCGCTGAGTGCGACGGCATCACCGGCATGTCGCAGTTCTGGAAGGTCAAGCTGCCACTGATCCTGCCCGCCATCGGCATCATCTCGATCCTGACCTTTGTCGGCAATTTCAACGCCTTCGACCTGATCTACGCCACGCAGGGCGCGCTGGCGGGACCGGATTTCTCGACCGATATTCTCGGCACTTTCATGTTCCGCACCTTCTTCGGCTTCCAGCTTCAGCTCGGCGATCCGAACCTGGGCGCGGCCATCGCAACAGCCATGTTCGCCATCATTCTCATCGGCGTGTCGATCTACCTCTTCGGCATCCAGCGGCGGCTGCGCCGCTACCAGTTCTGAGCAGGAGGCAGAAACCATGAGCACAGCCAGACACTCCCCTGCCCGCTCCATCGCCGCCCACGCGGTGCTGGCGACCTACACGATCATCGCGCTCTTTCCGGTGTTCGTGATCGTCATCAATGCCTTCAAGTCGCGCAAGGCGATCTTCCGCACGCCACTGGAGCTTCCCAATGCGGAAACCTTCAGCCTGGTCGGCTTCGAAACGGTTCTGAAACAGGGCGATTTTCTGCTCTATTTCCAGAACAGCTTCGTGGTCACCGTCGTGTCGCTGTTCATGGTGCTTCTGTTCGGCGCAATGGCTGCCTTCGCGCTTGCCGAATACCGCTTCAAGGGCAATTCTCTGATGGGCCTTTACCTGGCGCTCGGCATCATGATCCCGATCCGGCTCGGCACGGTGGCGATCCTGCAGATGATGGCCGCCTCCGGCCTCGTCAACACGCTCACCTCGCTGATCCTCGTCTACACGGCGCAGGGCCTGCCGCTCGCTGTCTTCATTCTGTCGGAGTTCATGCGGCAGGTCTCCGATGACCTGAAGAACGCCGGCCGCATCGACGGGCTCAGCGAATACCGCATCTTCTTCCGCCTCGTCCTGCCGCTGGTGCGGCCGGCCATGGCCACCGTTGCGGTCTTCACGATGATCCCGATCTGGAACGATCTCTGGTTCCCGCTGATCCTGGCGCCGGCCGAGGCAACGAAGACCATCACGCTCGGCGCGCAAGTCTTCATCGGCCAGTTCGTCACCAACTGGAACGCGGTTCTGGCGGCCCTGTCGCTCGCCATCCTGCCGGTGCTGATCCTCTATCTGATCTTCTCGCGCCAGCTGATCCGCGGCATCACTTCTGGAGCCGTGAAATGAGTGCGCAGGAGACCCCGGTGCGGGTGCTGGTCGCCGGGCTCGGCAATATGGGCATGAGCCATGCGCTCGCCTATCACGCCAATCCCGGCTTCGAGATTGTCGGCCTCGTCTCGCGCTCGAAGCCGGATCTGCCGGATGCACTGAAAGACTATCCGCATTTCACCAGCTTCGACGAAGCACTGACCGAGACAAAACCGGACCTGGCCTCGATCAACACCTATTCGGACAGCCATGCGCCCTATGCCATCGCGGCTATGGAAGCGGGCGCACATGTCTTCGTTGAGAAGCCTCTGGCGACGACTGTCGCCGATGCACGGCGCGTCGTGGAGACGGCGAAAACGCACAATCGCAAGCTCGTGGTGGGCTACATCCTGCGCCACCACCCCTCCTGGGTGAAGCTGATCGAGGAAGCGCGCCAGCTTGGCGGACCCTATGTCTTCCGGCTGAACCTGAACCAGCAGTCCTCCGGCCCCACCTGGCTGACACACAGGCAATTGATGCAGACGACGCCCCCTATCGTGGACTGCGGTGTTCACTATGTGGACGTGATGTGCCAGATCACCGACGCCAGACCGGTGAAGGTTCGCGGCATGGGCGTTCGGCTCTCAGACGAGATCGCTCCGGACATGTACAATTACGGGCATTTCCAGGTCATGTTCGAAGATGGCTCGGTCGGCTGGTACGAAGCCGGCTGGGGTCCGATGATGTCGGAGACCGCCTTCTTCGTAAAAGACATCGTCTCGCCGAAGGGTTCCGTTTCCATCGTGATGGACGACGGCGCGAAGTCGGACGATATCGACGCGCACACGCAGACCTCACGCATCCGTATCCACCGGGCCGAGACCGACGCCGGGGGCCGGTTCGCCAATGAGGATACGCTCCTCTCGATGGAAGGCGAGCCGGGGCACCAAGAGCTGTGCGACCGCGAACAGGCCTTCGTTCTGAAGGCCATTCGCGAAGACCTCGATCTCACACGGCACATGAACGATGCCGTGCAATCCCTCAACATCTGCCTCGCCGCCGACGAAAGTGTGCGAAGCGGCAAGGAAATAGAACTGTAGGACGAAACCGTGGGCTCACTCGCACTCAAGAACATCACCAAGTCGTTCGGCCAGGTCGACGTCATCAAAGGCGTGGATCTGGAGGTTGAAGACGGCGAACTCGTCATCTTTGTCGGCCCATCGGGCTGCGGAAAATCCACCCTTCTGCGCATCATCGCCGGCCTGGAAGACGCCAGTGGCGGCAGCATTGCCATCGACAGCGCCGATGTGAGCTCAACGCCCCCCTCCAGGCGCGGCATCGCCATGGTGTTCCAGACCTATGCGCTCTATCCGCACCTCACCGTACGCGACAATATGAGCCTCGGCCTGAAACAGGCAAAGCATCCTGCCGCGCACATTGCCGAGCGGGTGGATTTTGCCTCGAAAATGCTGTCGCTCGAGCCCTATCTCGACCGCCGGCCGGCCGAACTTTCAGGCGGCCAGCGCCAGCGCGTCGCGATCGGTCGCGCCGTGGTTCGCAAGCCCAAGCTCTTCCTGTTCGACGAACCGCTCTCCAATCTGGATGCTGCGCTACGCGTCAACACGCGTCTTGAGATTGCGCGCCTCCACCGCGAGCTGGGGGCGACCATGGTCTACGTTACCCATGATCAGACCGAAGCCATGACACTCGCTGACCGCATCGTGGTTCTGAATGGCGGCAGGATCGAGCAGGTCGGTACCCCGATGGAGCTCTACAACGACCCGGCCAATCTTTTCGTCGCCGGCTTCATCGGCTCTCCGCAAATGAACTTCATTGACGCCGGGCTGCTCGGCCGCGAAGACGCAAAGACCATTGGCATCCGCCCGGAGCACATCTCGATCGTTCCCGCCAACGGCGACATCAAGGGGCGCGTATCCCACATCGAGCATCTGGGCGCGGACACGAACCTCTATCTCGACTGCGGCGATGCGGGCCTTCTGTGCGCACGCCTGTTCGGCGAACACCAGTTTGAGATCGACAGTGAGTTATACGCAAAGTTCGATGAAACCCGGGTGTTCCGGTTCGATGATCAGGGCAAGGCTATCCCCCGGACAGCCTGACACGCCGGATTGAGATTTCAGCCAGCGACCCGGACCGCTGCCTCTATGCAACACTGTGCCATTTTGTAACGGAATCATGTGACATAAAGCTTCTCCTCGCCTGAAAACCTTGCATCCCAAGAAAAGCGCGCTTAGTCGATCGTTAACGGTACGCACGGAAGCTGTGCCGGTGACGGCGAGATGGACCAGGGGTGGCTCGGCAATGGAAAGTGAATTCGTTCCAGTATCCAGGCGCGTCACCATACAGGATGGTGTGTACCAGCAGCTTCGTCATGCACTCATGGTCGGTCGCTTTGACCCGGGCCAGACGCTGACCATAGCTTCGCTCGCCGACTCCTTCGGCACCAGCCACATGCCGGTGCGCGAAGCTCTGCGTCGGCTGGCGGCTGAAAACGCGCTTGAAATTGCGCCGAACGGGTCTGCCCGCGTTCCCGCCATCAGCAAGGCGCGGCTCGACGACCTGTGTCGCGCACGCATTGCCATCGAAGGTCTCGCTGCAGAGCTCGCCGTCCCCACCACCGGCGACGCGGATATCAACGCGCTTGAGGACCTGGTGAAGGCACACGAAACCTCCAGTCACGAAGAGAGCATCTACACCATGCTGGTGAAGAACCAGGAGTTTCACTTCACCCTTTATCAGGGCTCCGGTTCTGAAGTGCTGTTGCAACTGGCCGAGTCGCTCTGGCTGCGCTTCGGCCCCTACATGCGCATGCTGACGCGCCATCTGGAGCCTACGCTGCGCTCGCGCGAGGGCGAAACATACACCCGCCATCATCACGATGCGATCGCAGCGTTACGCCGACGCGACGGAGCCGGTGTGCGCCAGGCAATCAGCGAGGACATCAAATCCACACAGACCCTGCTTCGCCCTCTTTGCGACTGAAGTCGCATTTTTTTGACTGGCCCGCGCCGAAGAGCGCTCTGGAGCAAGCGCCCGGAGCTGGAACGTGAAAAACTGACGACAAATCCATTCTGCCAGAGCATTTTGCAATCAGGTGGAGGCACCTGACATCCGCACAAATGCGGAAAAACAGACAGATCGAACGGAGCGACATTTCCGTGAAACGGTGAACCGCACCAGCCGGAGATTTGCCATGAACCAGAATGACAAGGCCAGCACCTTCCACGCCCTGCATGTGAAGGGAGACCCCCTCGTTCTCTACAACATCTGGGATGCAGGTTCGGCAGCAGCGGTGGCGAGCGCGGGCGCGCAGGCTCTGGCCACGGGAAGCTGGTCGGTCGCTGCGGCCCATGGCTATGGCGACGGCGAGAAAATCCCGCTAGCGTATCTCGCCCAGGTGGCCGGGCGCATCGTGGAAACGGTGAACCTGCCCCTCTCGGTGGATTTCGAAGGCGCCTATGCCACGGACCCGAAAGGTGCGGCTGACAATGTCTCACGCATTCTCGACGCAGGCGCGGTGGGCATCAATTTCGAAGATCAGATCGTCGGTGGCGACGGTCTGCACGCGATTGCCGATCAGGCGAAACGCATCTCTGCCATCCGCGCCATGGCGGAGAAGCGGGGGATACCGCTCTTCATCAATGCCCGCACCGATCTGTTCCTCAAGGAAAGCGACCGTGGCCGGCATCCAGCGCTGCTCGCCGAGGCGAAGGAGCGCGCCAGGGCCTTTGCCGATGCCGGTGCCAGCGGCTTCTTTGCCCCCGCACTGGTGGATGAAGCTCTGATCGAAGACCTTTGCGGCGCTTCCAGCCTGCCCGTCAACATCATGGCCATGAAGACTGCGCCGGATGCCGCGACACTCGGGCGGCTCGGCGTTGCCCGCATCAGCCACGGTCCCGCCCCCTACCGCGCAGCCATGGCGTGGCTCAAAGAGGCGGCGAGCGGGATTTACGGATAGCGGACGGGTTTGCACCGGGCGCTCTGGCGCCTGGTGGTACCAGAAGGTCCAGACCGGTCAGTCGGCGGCAGGCGGCTTGTTCCAGTGGATGTGCTCCAGCGCCTGGATACGGCCACGCGCGGAATCCCAGTCCCTGTGCGTCACACGATCAACAATCGCCTCCACGAGCGCCATCAGCACCACACCGGAATCCCAGGTGCGTCCCGAATCGATGGCGCAAGGCAGAACCACCTTGGCGTAGCGTGAGATCGGTGACAGCCAGCTATCGGTGATCAATACGATACGTGCCTTGCGCTCGCACAGAAGCTCGCTCAGATGGACAAGGTCGCGCTGGTAGCGGCGAATATCGAAGAGCACCACCACATCGCCCGCCTTAACATCAAGCAACTGATCATCCCATGTGGAGGTCTGGTCCTGAAATCGGCGCACATTGGGCCGCACAATCCGCAGATGCGCCGCCATGTAGCGCGCGATGGCATCGCTGAAACGCCCTCCGAGCGTGTAGCAGGAGGCCTTCGGATCGGAGAGCAGCGCGCAGGCCGCCTCGAACTCGCTTTCGGGTATGGCCTCGAGGGTCGCCTGAATGTTGGCGGTTGCGCGCGAAAAATAAGCGCCGAGCGCAGAACCATCCAGGCTGCGCGCCGCCGAGCTATCCCCCTTCTCAAGCGGAGAAAGCAGTTCTGCCTGGATTTCGGCGCGCAGCGCCCGCTGAAATTCCGGATACCCGGAAAAGCCCAGCCGCGACACGAAACGCAGAACGGTTGGGGCACTGGTGCCGGCACGGCCGGCAAATTCGGCAACGGTCGACAGGCCACTGCTTGGATAATTGGCAAGAAACGTATGTGCCACCTTGCGCTCGGCATCGGTCATCTGACCGAGTGCCCCGTGAACCTGCTCTTTCGTGCCCAAACGCGTCTCTCCAACCACTCCGGATTTCGGTCCGTAATAAAAATTACACGATTGACAAAATCGCGGCAATGCTAATCATTATTACAAATCTGCTGCATGGTGACGTTTCACCCGGAAAATCAAAGGGGCAAGCAGATCTACAGGGAGGTTTGATGGCCAGCGCGCTGCTTGTTCCATCCGATGGAGAGCCGTTCCAGATCGAACGCATCGACGGGCAATCGCCCGTCATTCTGGTATGCGAACACGCATCGCGCATCATTCCCCGTTCGCTTTCGACACTCGGTGCGAAGCCGGACACGCTGACAAGTCATGCCGCCTGGGACATCGGCGCGCTGGCGACGGCACAAAAACTCTCGGCCCTACTCGACGCTCCGCTCATCCACCAGCGTTTCTCGCGCCTTGTCTACGATTGCAATCGACCGCCAGAGGCGCCGGATGCCATTCCGGAGATGAGCGAAGTCCATGCGATTCCCGGCAATCGCAATCTGCCGGACGAAGCGCGGCAACAGCGTATCGCGGAAATCTACGAACCCTTTCGCCAGGCGCTCGCGGACCTTGTCGCAGCGCGCACCGGTCCGCTGAATCAGCCGGTTATCGTCACGATCCACTCTTTCACACGGGTCTATTTCGGCATTGCCCGCCATCGCGCAATCGGCCTTCTGCACGATCGCGACCGGCGGCTGGCGGACGCCATGCTGCAGCTTGCCGAAAATGAGGGCATCACCAACGCGATGCGCAATTATCCCTATGGGCCCGATGACGGCGTCACGCACACGCTGCGCCTTCATGCCGTTCAGCACGGTCTGCTCAACGTCATGATCGAATACTGCAGCGACCTGATCGACACCGAACCGGGGCAGGACGAATGGGCCGGGCGCACGGCAAGACTGCTTGAAGCAGCGCTGCAGCGCTTTCACATCGACATACACGCAGCCGGACCGGAACAAGCCTGACAAGAAAAGGCCGGCGCAGAACCAGAGCGGGAAAACAGGGGAACAAAAATGGGAGACGGGAAGCGATGCCGAACGCCATAAGGCGCTATGTGCGCCTGATCGATCGAACAAACCATTATGTCGGCCTGGTGGTCATGTATATGATCTTCCTGATGATCGGCATATTGCTCTATTCGTCGATCATGAAGACCGTGGCCATTCCGCCTCTGTGGACACTGGAAATGGCACAGTTCGCCATGGTTGCCTATTACATGGTCGGCGGCGGCTGGGCATTGCAGAACGACGCGCACGTGCGCATGGATCTGATCTATGCACGCTGGTCGCCCCGCACGAAGGCGCTTGTCGATTCCATCACCGTTCTGTTCCTGATCTTCTATCTCTCGCTTCTGCTCTATGGCGGTTTTTCCTCCACCTCCTATGCACTCCAATATAGCGAGACGAGCTATTCGGCCTGGTCACCCTACATGGCACCCATCAAGATCATCATGTGCATCGGCATCGCCCTGACGCTGCTTCAGGCCGTTGCCCAGCTCTTCAGGGACATTGCGCGGGTGCGCGGGGAGGAGCTGCCATGAGCTACGAATTGACCGCGATCCTCATGTTCAGCGGCATGATGGGCCTCCTCCTGACAGGCCAGCGCGTGTTTGGCGCCATCGGTTTCATTGCGGTGGCCTTCGCGCTGCTGCTTTGGGGCACGGGTGGCTCCGAGATCGCCTTTTCCGCCGCCATGAAACTGATGAAATGGTACGCGCTGCTGACGCTGCCGCTCTTCATCTACATGGGTTACATGCTGTCGGAATCGGGTATTGCCGACGATCTCTACAAGATGTTCCATGTGTGGTTCGGCCCGGTGCGCGGCGGGCTTGCCATCGGAACGATCGCGCTCATGGTGGTTATTTCCGCCATGAACGGCCTCTCCGTCGCCGGCATGGCCATCGGCGCGACAATCGCGCTGCCGGAACTGCTCAGACGCGGCTACGACAAGATCATGGTGACCGGCGTCATCCAGGCAGGTTCATCGCTCGGCATCCTCGTGCCGCCCAGCGTGGTGCTGGTGCTCTACGCCATGATCGCGCGCCAGCCGGTCGGCCAGCTCTGGCTTGCAGGCGTGTTTCCGGGCCTGCTCATGGCCGGGCTTTTCATTCTCTACATCGCGATCCGGTGCTGGCTGCAGCCCAATCTCGGGCCTGTGCTTCCTGCCGAAGAGCGCCGCATCCCGATGTCGGAAAAGCTCAAGCTCCTGTCGGCCGGCATTCTGCCCTTCATGATCTTCTTCCTGATGACCGGGCTTTTCGTCATGGGCGTCACCAGCCTTGTCGAAAGCTCTGCCATCGGCGCGGTTTCGGCAACCGCCGCCGCCGCTATCCGTGGCCGGCTCACGTTGAAGGTGATCCACGACACGGTGCGCAAGACGCTTTCCGTCTCGTGCATGTTTATGTGGATCATCCTGGCCGCGCTCTGCTTCGGCGCGGTGTTCGACGGGCTGGGTGCGGTCAGGGCCATCGAGGGTTTCTTCCTCGATCAGCTCGGACTTTCCCCCTGGGAAGTGCTGATCCTGATGCAGCTTTCCTATCTCATCATGGGCATGTTCCTGGACGATACGGCGATGCTGGTCATCGTCGCGCCGCTCTACGTGCCACTCGTCAAGCTGCTCGGTTTCGACCTTATCTGGTACGGCGTGCTCTACACGATCACCTGCCAGATCGCCTACATGACCCCGCCCTTCGGCTACAATCTGTTCCTGATGCGGGCCATGGCGCCGCCGGAAATCAAGCTCGGAGACATATACCGATCCATTGTGCCCTTCGTGGCAGTGATGGTGTTCGCACTGATCATCGTCATGGCTTTCCCCCAGATCGCGCTATGGCTCCCGCAACACGTATATTCGCGATGAAACAGCCATGAAACCAAGGAGGTGACGACAAGAAAAGCCTGCGGCAATGCCCGGCAACAACGACCGGGACAACAACCAGAGGAGTGAACGAAGATGCAAAACAGACGCGACTTTCTCAAGAAAGCGGGCATGGCATCGGCGGCAGCAGCCGGGACCACGGCCCTTGCAACGCCCTATGTTCATGCGCAAAGCCCGATCCGCTGGCGGCTGCAGACCTATGCCGGCGCCGCCCTTGCCGAACATGTCGTCAAACCGGCCATCGACGCCTTCAACAAGGCAGCCAATGGCGAGATGGAAATCGAGCTCTACTATGCCGACCAGCTCGTACCGACGGGTGAGCTTTTCCGCGCCATGCAGAACGGCACGATCGACGCCGTGCAGTCGGACGACGATTCCATGGCAGCGCCGGTCGATGTGTCGGTCTTCGGCGGCTATTTCCCCTTTGCCACGCGCTATTCGCTCGATGTGCAGGCGCTCTTCTACAAGCATGGCCTGGCCGAGATATGGGAAGAAGCCTATGGCGAGGTCGAAGGTGTGACATGGCTTTCGGCGGGGTCATGGGACCCCTGCCACTTCAACACCAAGGAACCCATCAAGAGCCTTGAAGACCTGAAGGGCAAGCGTGTCTTCACCTTCCCGACAGCCGGCAAGTTCCTTTCCCGCTTCGGTGTCGTTCCCGTCACGCTTCCATGGGAAGACGTGGAAGTGGCCGTGCAGACGGGCGAGCTCGACGGCATCGCCTGGTCGGGCATCACGGAGGATTACACGGTGGGCTGGGCTGACGTGACGCCCTATCTGCTCACCAACAATATCTGCGGTGCCTGGGTTGGCTCCTTCTTTGCCAACTCCGACCGCTGGAACGAGGTGCCGGATCATCTCAAACAGCTCTTCCGGCTGGCGATGGACTCCTCGCACTACTACCGCCTGCACTGGTACTGGGCCGGCGAGGCGGACCTGCGCGTCAATGGCGGCAAGATGGAACTCACCACCATCCCCGACGCGGAATGGGCGACCGTGGAAGCCGAAGCGGAAAAATTCTGGGATGAGATCGCTGCCGAAGGCGGCCGCAAGGAGCGCGTGGTTCAGATCCTGCGCAACTACCGTTCCCTCATGCAGAAAGCCGGTCCGCCCTATCGCTACGGCTGATCCGGAAGAAGCGCATGGCCCCGGACCTTTCTCCGGGGCCAAACCCAAAAACACCGACAGGACGAATTGAATGGCGGGCAAACTGACTTTGGAAAGCCTCAAAGCGGCAGCGGAGGCCGGCGAGATCGACACGGTGCTCGTGGCGCTGGTCGACATGCAGGGGCGCCTGATGGGCAAGCGTTTCCACGTGGACTTCTTCCTCGAAAGCGCATTCGAGGAAACCCATAGCTGCAACTACCTGCTCGCCACCGACATGGAGATGTTCACGGTCGAGGGCTACCGCGCGACGAGCTGGTCGGCGGGCTATGGTGACTACACGATGAAGCCGGACCTTTCGACCATGCGCCGCATTCCCTGGCTGGAAGGCACGGCGCTGGTTCTGTGCGACGTGCTCGACCACCACACGCATGACGACGTGCCCCATTCGCCGCGCGCCATCCTGAAAAAGCAGGTCGCCCTGCTAGAAACCATGGGCATGAAGGCCATGATGGCCTCGGAACTGGAATTCTTCCTCTTCCGCGACACATTCGAGGAAGCGGCAGCGAAAGGCTATCGCGGGCTGGAGCGCATCAGCGCCTACAACGAGGATTACCACATCTTCCAGACCACCAAGGAGGAGGATGTGATGCGGGCAATCCGCAACGGCCTCAACGGCGCGGATGTGCCGGTGGAGAACTCCAAGGGCGAGGCCGATGCCGGTCAGGAGGAGATCAACGTCCGCTACACGGATGCGCTCACCATGGCCGACCGCCACGCCATCGTGAAAAACGGCTGCAAGGAGATCGCCTGGAAGGCCGGTCGCGCCATCAGCTTCATGGCCAAGTGGGACGACAGGGCAGCCGGCAATTCCTCGCATGTCCATCAATCGCTCTGGACGCTGGATGGCAAGCCGCTCTTCTTCGACCCCTCGGGCGAACACGGCATGTCGGACATGATGAAACACTATATGGCGGGCCTGCTCGCCCATGCCGGCGAAATCACCTATTTCCTCGCGCCCTACATCAATTCCTACAAGCGCTTCGCGGCCGGCACCTTCGCCCCCACCAAGGCGATCTGGTCGTTCGACAACCGCACGGCGGGCTACCGCGTCTGCGGCGAGGACACGAAAGCGGTGCGCGTGGAATGCCGGGTCGGCGGCGCCGACCTGAACCCCTATCTTGCCTTCGCGGCCCTGATCGCGGCAGGCATTGATGGCATCGAAAACAAGAGAGAGCTGGAGCCGGCCTTTGTCGGCGACGCGTATGAGGGCGAAGGGATCCGCGAGATCCCCAAAACCCTGCGCGACGCGGCAACCGCCCTTGACGGTTCAAAAATGCTGCGTGTGGCCTTTGGTGACGACGTTGTCGATCACTATGTCCATGCAGCCCGCTGGGAACAATCCGAATATGACCGCCGCGTCACCGACTGGGAGGTCAGGCGCGGTTTTGAGAGAGCATGACATGACGAAAACCCTGCAATGCATTTCCCCCATCGACGGATCGGTTTTTGCCGAGCGACCCGTGATGGACCCCGACAAGGCGGCCAAGCTTCTCGCCAATGCCCGCCAGGCGCAGAAAGCGTGGGCGGCGCGCGCCCTCGATGAACGCATCGCGCTCGTGAACGCCGGTGTATCCCGCCTCAACGAGATGAAAGACGAGGTGGTGCCGGAACTCGCCCACATGATGGGCCGCCCGGTGCGCTATGGCGGCGAGTTCGGCGGCATGAACGAGCGCTCCGCCTATATGGCCGAGATTGCCGAGCGTGCCCTCGCACCCATCGTTCTGGAAGATTCGGAAAGCTTCGCGCGCCGCATCGAACGCGTACCCCACGGGCTGGTCGGCGTCATCGCGCCGTGGAACTATCCCTACATGACGGCGATGAACACCATCGTTCCGGCCCTCATCGCCGGCAACGCCGTCGCGGTCAAGCACGCCACGCAGACGCTGCTCGTGGGCGAGCGCATCGTGCGCGCCTTCCATGAGGCGGGCATTCCCGAAGAACTGTTCGTCAACCTGTTCCTCGACCATGCCGGCACGGAGAAGCTGATCGGCGCGCGCTCCTTCGACTTCATCAATTTCACCGGCTCCGTCGGCGGTGGACGCGCCATCGAACGGGCGGCTGCCGGCACCTTCACCGGGCTCGGGCTCGAACTCGGCGGCAAGGACCCCGCCTATGTGATGGACGATGCCGACATTGACTGGGCGGTCGATGTGCTGATGGACGGCGCGATGTTCAATGCCGGCCAGTGCTGCTGCGGCATCGAGCGCATCTATGTCGCGGAGAAGCATTTCGACGGTTTTGTCGAGAAATCCGTCGACTGGGTGGGCAAGCTGAAACTCGGTAATCCGCTGGACGAGGACACCACCATCGGTCCGATGGCCAACAAGCGGTTTGCAGCCGAAGTGCGCAGCCAGACCGAAGATGCGCTGGCGCAGGGCGCAAAGGCGCTGGTCGATCCGAAAGCCTTCCCGGAAGATGATGGCGGCACCTATCTGATGCCGCAGATACTGGTGGACGTGAACCACCAGATGCGGGTGATGCGCGAGGAGAGCTTTGGCCCCGTCGTCGGCATCATGCCGGTGAAGAACGATGCCGAAGCGCTCGACCTCATGAACGATTGCGAGTTCGGCCTCACCGCCTCGCTCTGGACCGCCGATCCCGACCGCGCGGCGGCTATCGGTGCAGACATCGAAACGGGCACCGTTTTCATGAACCGTGCCGACTATCTCGACCCGGCCCTTTGCTGGACCGGCTGCAAGAACACCGGGCGCGGTGGTGCGCTTTCCGAAATCGGCTACCACAATCTGACCCGCCCAAAATCCTACCACATGAGAAAGAAACAGGCATGAAGCTCGAAGGAAACTGGTCCTATCCCACCGCTATACGGTTTGGCGCGGGGCGCATCAGGGAGCTGGCCAAGGCTTGCAAGGCAGCCGGCATTTCAAAACCGCTGCTGGTGACCGATCGCGGCCTTGCCGGCATGGACATCACGAAGAACGCGCTCGACATTCTGGAGGCTGCGGGCCTCGGGCGGGCCATGTTCTCGGAAGTCGATCCCAACCCGAATGACAAGAACCTCGAAGCCGGCGTGAAGGTTTTCAGGGATGGCGGTCATGATGGCGTCGTCGCCTTTGGCGGCGGTTCGGGGCTCGATCTCGGCAAGCTGATCGCCTTCATGGCGGGCCAGACACGTCCGGTCTGGGACTTTGAGGACATTGGCGACTGGTGGACGCGGGCGGATGCGTCGAAAATCGCACCGAATGTGGCCGTCCCCACAACTGCCGGCACCGGCTCGGAAGTGGGCCGCGCCGGCGTCCTCACCAATTCAGAAACCCATGTGAAGAAGATCATCTTCCACCCGAAGATTCTGCCCTCGGTGGTGATCTGCGATCCTGAACTGACCGTCGGCATGCCCAAGGCCATCACCGCCGGCACGGGGATGGACGCGTTTGCGCATTGTCTGGAGGCTTATTCCTCGCCCTTCTACCACCCGATGAGCCAGGGCATCGCTCTTGAAGGGCTTCGGCTCGTGAAGGAATATCTCCCCCGTGCCTACCGCGATGGAAGCGACCTCGAGGCCCGCGCGCAGATGATGAGCGCTGCCGCCATGGGCGCGGTCGCCTTTCAGAAGGGGCTCGGCGCCATCCACGCGGTCTCGCACCCGGTCGGCGCAATCTACAACACACACCATGGAACCACCAATGCGGTGGTAATGCCGGCTGTGCTGAAACTCAACCGACCGGAGATCGAGGAGCGCATCGCTGCCGCTGCCGCCTATCTCGGCATTGCAGGCGGATTCGATGGCTTCTTCGATTTCGTCATGAGCCTGCGCGCAGAGCTTGGCATTCCCGACCGGCTCGGCGACATGGGCGTCGGATCAGACCGCATTGACGAGATGGTGGAAATGGCTCTGGAAGACCCGAGTGCCGGCGGCAACCCGGTCAAGCTGACCGTTGCCAACACGAAGACGCTGTTCGAAGCCTGCATCTGAGGCGTGGCGCACCCGCCCCTCATCCGCCTGCCGGCACCTTCTCCCCGCTTGCGGGGAGAAGGACAGCGCGGCGATGACGGCTGAACAATTTCACCGATGCAGTGAAGGGCGCAAGTACCGAAACTTCCTCCTTCTCCCCGCGCGCGGGGAGAAGGTGCCGGCAGGCGGATGAGGGGCCTGCGCCGATGTTAAAAGATAGCGCACTCCGTCCCGCCCTCGCCCTTCGCCTTTCGGCAAACTCAAGAAGCTCAGGATGAGGGCTGTGGTGGCGCGGCAAGCAGCATCCTATGCTGCGGATCTCCGGCCGCTCCCATAAACAGGAGCTTTCCAGCAGGATCCTCCCAGAGCGTCCTACCCTTTTACCAGTAACGAAGAGCGATACGGCTCACCCTTTGCTCACTGTCGCTTCGACCGCGTTGCCTTGCCTTTCCCTCATCCTGAGCTTCTTGAGCTTGCCGAAAGGCGAAGGGCGAGGGAAAGGGCACGCACCGCACGCATCATCACCTCCGCAGCCGCCCGCCTAAAGCTTCAGCAAAACGGTAATGATCCCAGCCTCGCCGCTATCCTTCACCACGAAACCGAAATCGCGGCACATGGCGAGCATCTTGGTGTTGTCGCTCAGAACGATGCCCTCAATGGCGCCAATGCCCTCTTCCCTGCCATAGTCGATGAGCTGCTTCAGCAGCGCAAACCCGAGACCGTGCCCCTGCAGGTCCGTGCGCACAAGCAGGCCATACTCGGCGATCTCCTTGTCAGGATCGGCAGAAAGACGGCCAATGCCCGCCATTTCCCCATCCTCTTCCCTGAGCGCGATGAAGGCCATGTCACGCTCGTAGTCGAGCTGGGTCAGCCGTTCCAGCATTTCATCTGGAAAGTGCTTGCGCGGGGCGAGGAAGCGGAACCGGATATCCTCCGGCGAAACGCGCGCCAGGAAATCCGGAAACAGCGCCACATCCGCCGGCTTGATCGGGCGCAGGTGGTAGCGGTGCCCCTCGAGGTTTACATCCTTTTCCCAGCCATCCGGATAAGGGCGGATGGCAAGATCCGGGTTCGGACCCTTGCGGTCGATTTCCGCCGGCTCGATCTCTATGCGCGCATCGAGCGCCACGACACCGTCGGCATCGGCCAGCAGCGGGTTGATGTCCATGCCCTTGATGCAGGGGAAATCGACGATCATCTGCGACACGGCGTTGAGGGCGCCAGCAATCGCATCGCTGTCGGCGGGCGCACGATCGCGGTATCCGGCCAGCAGTTTGCCTATGCGGGTCGACGCCATCAGGTCGCCGGCCAGCACATCGTCGAGCGGCGGCAGCGCAATGGCCGTATCCTCCATCACCTCCACCGCCGTGCCGCCCGCACCAAACATCACCACCGGCCCGAAAATCGGATCCTGACTGACACCGAGGATAAGCTCATGGGCGTGTTTGCGCACCACCATGGGCTGAACCGCAAAGCCTTCAAGCCCGTCGGCCATGCCCGCGTCGTCCAGCCGCTTCATGATGTTCTCGGCGGCCTTCTGCGCCGCTTCCGGCGTCTTGAGGCCAAGCACCACGCCGCCGACATCCGATTTGTGCGTGATGGTTCTGGAAAGAAGCTTGACGACAACCTTTTCCGAACTTTCGAGCAAGCGTGCAGTGGCCTCACTCACCGCTTCTGGTGTCTCGACAATCACAGTTTCAGGCACGGGAATCCCGTAGGCGGCAATGGCCGCCTTGGCTTCGGGTTCCGTCAACATGCGACGGCCTTCGGCAGCAACCTTTTCAAGGATGGCGCGCAGGCTTTCGCGGTCTCCCTGCACATCCTCGCTGCGGCTCGAAGGCACACGTGTCAACGCCTTCTGGGCACGTGACCATTCACCGAGATAGGAAAGCGCCGCAGTGGCACTCGACGGGGTGCTGAAATTTGCAATGCCCGCCTCCTGCAGGATGCGACGCCCCTCCCGCGCGGTCTCTTCGCCGAGCCAGCAGGTGATGAGCGGTTTGCCGTTCACCCGGCCCTTGTCGGCATGGGCCGCAACCGCGCGGGCGGCATCGGAGGGGGAGGCAAGGCCGGTCGGGCAATTGAAAACGAGAACGGCATCCGTGTCGGGGTCGTCTGCCACCGCCAAAAGCGCCTCGCTATAGCGCTCCGGCGGCGCATCGCCGATAATGTCGGCCGGGTTTGAATGCGACCAGTTGGGCGGCAGCGCCCGGTCCAGGCGGGCGATGGTTTCTGACGAAAACTCCGCCATCGTGCCGCCGAGATCATTGAGCCGGTCCACCGCCAGAACTCCGGCCCCGCCGCCATTGCTGACAATGCCCACATGGGCACGCTGCAGAGGGCGGAAGCGGGCGAGCACTTCCGCGGCATCGAACAGTTCGCCAAGATCGAGCACCCGCAGAATGCCGGCACGGCGCAGCGCCGCCTCGACCACGCGGTCTGCACCCGAAAGCGCGCCGGTGTGCGTTGCTGCTGCCTGAGCGGCCTGCGCGTGACGGCCTGCCTTGATGGCGATCACCGGTTTCAGCCGCGCCGCCGCCCGGGCGGCGGTCATGAATTTGCGCGGATTGGGGATTGTTTCGAGATACATGAGAATGCCGCGCGTGCGCCCGTCGCCAGCGAGCATTTCCAGATAGTCGCCCACATCCACGTCTGCCATGTCGCCCAGCGAGACGATGTGCGAGAAGCCAACGCCCTCCGCCGCCGCCCAGTCCACAAGCGACGTGGCAATCGCACCTGACTGCGACAGCAGAGCAAGCCCGCCGGGCCTGGCCTGCATATGCGCGAAGCTGGCGTTGAAATTCATCGGTGGGACGATCAGCCCCACCGTGTTCGGACCGATGATGCGGAAAAGATAGGGTTTTGCCGCATCGAGCATGGCCTGGCGCAGCCCGTTCTCCCGTGTCAGCCCGGCGGTGATCACAACCGCCGCGCGGGTGCCTTTCTCGCCTAAATCGCGAATGATTCCGGGCACGGTTTCCGGCGGAGTGACGATCACCGCAATGTCCGGGACGCCAGGAATATCGATGGCGCGCTTATAGCAGCGCCGGCCCGCCACTTCCCTGTATTTCGGATTGACGGGCCAGATCTCGCCTTCGAACCCGCCTTCCTGCAAATTTTGCATCACGATATGGCCAACGGCGCCGGCCCTCTTTGATGCCCCAATCACGGCAACGGAGCGTGGACGGGCGGCGAATTCAAGATTGCGGATCGTCATGAACGATGACTCCGGGTTCGCGCGGGTTGTGCGTTTCGGCATCACTATAGCGGCATGGCGCAACAACTGCGCAACCCGCGACATGCGGTTGCCCTCAGCCTATTGAGCGCGAGGAAACTCCAGACGCGGTACAGCGGCCACGAGCGCCTTGCCAGCCGGCGATTGCGGGCTGTCGATGATTTGCGAAGTCGGTCCCGTCTCGACAATACGGCCGCTCTCCATGATCGCCACCCGGTGGGAAACAAGACGCACGACCGCGAGATCATGCGCGATGAAGACGTAGGAGAGGCCTTCGCTTTTCTGCAAATCAGCAATGAGTTTCAGGATTTGGCCGCGTATCGACTGGTCGAGCGCGGAGACAGGCTCATCGAACACGATCAGCGACGGGTGCGCAGCCAAAGCGCGGGCGATGGCGACACGCTGGCGCTCGCCGCCCGACACTTCATGGACGCCACGCGCGGCATAGCTCGCGGGAAGCCCGACCCGCTCCAGAAGCGCGCCCACCCGCGCCGGGCGCGCTGCACGATCCGCAAGGCCATGGATGCGCAGCGGGTCCGCCAGCACACCGCCGATCGTCGCGCGCGGATTGAAGGCGGCAAGCGGATCCTGAAACACCATCTGGATTGCCCGGCGGCGCGCACGCAGCGCCCGCCCGCGAAGCCGGAGCCAGTCTTCACCCTGAAGCCGCACCGCCCCCGCATCCGCCGGCAAAAGCCTGAGCAGCACCCGCGCGAGCGTCGACTTGCCGCTGCCGGACGCGCCCACCAGACCCAGCGTTTCGCCCGGAGCAAGCGTCAGGTTCACATCGTCAAGCGCGGTCACCCTGCGCCCCCGGCTGATGAAGGTCTTGCAGAGGTTCTGCGCAACGAGAAGCGGCTCAGGCATCGGCCACCCCGTCGATCAGGCGCGGTGTGGAAAAATCAATCTGCGCGGCAAGAAGGCGCTCCGTACAGGCGTGCGCCGGCTGTGCGAGAACCGCCTGCGCCGCACCCTTTTCCACCAGATACGCCCGCTGAAAAACGGCAATGTCGTCGGCAAAGCCCGAGGCGAGCGCAATGTCATGCGTGATGAAGATCAGCGTCATGCCCGCCTCGCGCACCAGTTCGTCGAGCAGCGCCACGATCTCGGCCTGCACCACCATGTCGAGCGCGCTTGTGGGCTCGTCGGCGATCAGCAGCCCCGGCTTTGCCGCAATGGCGGCAGCGATGGCGATGCGCTGGCGCTGGCCGCCGGAAAACTGATGCGGATAGGCCCCAAGTGCGACCTGCGGATCTGGAATGCGCACCCGCTCAAGCAGAGCCAGCGCATGCGACCGCGCCGCGCGCCAGTCGAGCCCCAGATGCCGCACCGCGCCTTCCGCAACCTGTTCGCCAATGGTCAGAACGGGGTTGAGGCTGCCGCCGGGATCCTGAAACACCATGCCGATGTCGCGCCCCGCCACAGGCGGATGCGCAAGACCCGACCAGCCGATGCTCCCCTCGACCCGCGCCTGCGGCGCGAGCAAACCGGCAAGCGCCAGCGCCAACGTGCTCTTGCCCGATCCGCTTTCGCCGATCACCGCCAGCCTGCGGCCTTTCGCAATGTCGAGATCGACGCCCTGAAGCGCGAAGCTTCGCGCTTCATCACGTTCGTAGGAAACCGAGAGACCCCGGATTTCGGCCAGCGGCGCGCTCATCCGCGCGCCTCACGGCCCGCCATCGCGTCGGCCAGCCCCTCGCCCAGCAGATTGACGCCGAGCACGGTGGCCACGAGGCCCAGCCCCGGCACGATGGAAAGATGCGGCGCGGTGCGCAGCACATTGCGCCCCTCGGCGATCATCGAGCCCCAGGTCACCACATTGGGATCGCCAAGCCCGAGAAACGAAAGCGCCGCCTCCACCAGAACCGCCGTGGCGACAATCACCGCCGTCAGCGCCAAAACCGGCGGCAGCGCATTGGGCAGCACTTCGCGCAAAGCGATCTCGGCCGGATGCATGCCGATCACCCGCGCCGCCGCCACATAATCGCGCTCGCGGATCGTCAGGACTTCCGCCCGCACCAGCCGCGCCGGCCCGGTCCACGCACCAAGGGCAATGGCGAAAATGATGACCGGAAGCGATGCCCCGGTGACGCTGACAAAAGCCAGCGCCAGAAGGAAGCCCGGCACGATCTGAAACGCATCGACCACGCGCATGAGCGCCTCGTCCACCAGCCCGCCGGCAAGCCCCGCAACCGTGCCGACGAGCGCCCCGGCGGTGAGCGCGACCAGCGCCGTGGCGAGCCCGACCAGGAGCGATGTCCGCGCGCCATGCATCAGGCCCGCAGCCACATCGCGCCCCAGACGGTCCGTGCCAAGCGGAAGCGCCGCATCGGTGAAGGGCGCAGTCAGCGGCCGCCCGACAATCGCCAGCGGATCGCCCGGAAAAAGAAGCGGCGCTGCAAGCGCCATGGCGGCAAGCAGCACCAGGAGACAAAGCCCCGCCACCCCTTCAGGCGAGCGCAGAAGACGCCCTGCAACGCGGTTCACGACGACGCCTCCCCGCTGCCCACGCGCGGGTCGAGCAACGCATAAGCGATGTCCACCAGAAGATTGACGGCGATCACGAGCACCGCGCTGACGATGATGATGCCGGTCAGAAGCGGCGCATCGCGGCCGGAAACCGCTTCATGCGCAAGCCGCCCCAACCCCGGAATGGCGAACACGCTTTCCACCACAACACTGCCGCCCAGCATGGCCGCCGCCTGCAGGCCAAGCATGGTGACCAGTGGCAGAAGCGCATTGCGCGCCACATGACGCAGCACGATGCGCCGCCGCGCCAGCCCCTTGGCGCGCGCAAAAAGCACGAAATCCTGCCGCCAGGCCTCCGCCATGCCGGTCCGCATCATGCGCAGAAAAAGAGCCAGGTAAATGAAACCGAGCGCGGAGACCGGCAGCACCAGGTGCCAGGCAATGTCGGCCACGCGCGCCAGACCCGTCTTGCCGGAGGCGATGGTTTCGATGCCGGCTGTGGGAAACCAGCGCAGATCGACCGCGAACACCAGAACCAGCACAAGGCCAAGCCAGAAGCTCGGAACCGCGTAGAGCGCCAGCGATCCGATGGAAAGCGCCCGGTCCGTCAGGCTGCCGGGCCGTGCGCCGGCAACAATGCCCAGAAGCGAACCGAGCGAGAAGGCAAGCGCCGTCGCCGCGCCCATGAGCCAGAGCGTGTTGGGCAAGCGCTCCGCGATGAGGTCGAGAACCGGCCGGTCGAAGGCCACCGACCAGCCGAGATCGAACCGCAGAAGCGCGCCCACATAAAGCGTCAGCCGTTTCACAAGCGACTGGTCGAGCCCATAGCTCTGGCGAAGCTCCGCAACGAGGCCCGCATCGCCCCCGCCCAGCGAAAGCAGATAGGCGTCCACCGCATCGCCAGGTGCTGCTTCCAGAAGCAGAAACGTGCCAATAATGACGATGAGCAGCACCGGAATGCTGCTGACGATACGCCGCCGCGTCAAAGTCAGGGCCCGGTGCATGCCAGTGCGTGTTCCTTGCGTTCTCAGGAAGCGAGTGCAGTATCAGCCCAGCTGGAAACGGGCCAGCGCGGATTGTTGCCCACATTGAGAACGGTGTCACTGGCAACCGTGGTAAAGCCCCATTCGGCGACGTTTATCAGCGGCAGGTCTTCCACCACGATGCGCTGGAAATCGTTGTAAAGCGCGGTGCGCGCTTCCGTGTCGATGGTCTCGGCCGCCTGATCGATGATCGTGTCGAGCTCGGCATTGGCATAGCCGCCCTGATTGGAAAACGGCACACCATCGGGAATGCCCGACTGCACGAGGATCGTGGTCGAGATGGCCGGATCGCCACGAAACACGGGCGAGCCAACGGCGATATCGAAATCATGATCCGTGTAGACCGCCTTCAGATGCGCCGGCGTGTCGTTGTTCACCAGCGTCACGTCGATGCCCACCTTGCCGAGCGCCTGCCGCAGATAATCGCCGAACTGGCGTGTTTCGCTGAAGAAGGGCGCGGGCAGGAGGCGCAGCGAGAAGCGCTTGCCATCCTCGCCACGCGGATAGCCAGCCTCGTCAAGCAGCCTGTCCGCCCGCTCGATGTCGAAGGAATAGGGCTTCACATCGGGATTGTAGAATTGCGGCGCGTTCTGCGGCACCGGGCCGGTGGCCGCCTGCGCATAGCCAAGAAACACCGTATCGACCACGAAATCCCGGTCGATGGCGTGCGACATGGCCTGCCGCACCTTCCGGTCGGCGAGGATTTCGTTGCGGTGGTTGATCTCCACCACAAGCTGATAGGTCAGCGCCTCATAGCCTTCCGTCACCACTTTCAGCCCCGGCACGCTGGCGATGCGTTCCAGATCCACCAGCGGCACCTGCGAGAAGGCTGCAAGCTGGATTTCGCCTGCCTCCAGCGCGGAAGCCGCCGCCGCCCGGTCGGGCAGAACGCGGAAGATGATCTCGTCCAGCTTCGGCAGGCCCTCGCCCCAGTAGGCGTCATTGCGGCTAAGGCGATAATATTCGCCGGGCCTGTGCTCGGCGAATTTGAACGGTCCCGTTCCCACCGGCGCCTTGTTGGCCGGGTTGGCGGCAATGTCCATGCCCTCATAGAGATGTTTTGGCAAAACGCTCGTCACCACCGGCAGCGCATTGCGAATGAGCTGGATCGGCGTGGGCGCGGAAAAGCGGAAAATGGCGGTGTGCGCATCGGGCGTTTCCACCGTGTCGAGATTGGCAAACACCACGCGGCCGAGATTTTGCATAGGCTTCCAGACCTCCATCGCGGAGAAGGCCACATCCGCAGAGGTGAACGGCTCACCATCGTGCCAGGTCACGCCCTCGCGCAGTCTGAAGGTGATGGAAAGCCCGTCTTCGGAGCCTTCCCAGCTCGTGGCCAAGCGTGGCGCAAGCCCGCCCTCGCCATCCATCATGGCTTCCGCAAGCGGCTCGATCACCTTGCTGGCGATGAAAAACACGCCATTCGACGCGACAATTGCCGGGTTCAGCGTGCGCGGCTCGGAATCAGCCGCCACCACCAGCCGCCCGCCGCGTGGCGCTTCCTCGGCCCATGCCATGCGCAGTGGCCAGCCGACCGCCGCCAGCGCGCCCGCGCCAAGAAGGAGATTGCGTCTCGAGATCAAAAGACCGGCCATTGGAAATCCTCGCGCCTTAAAGCCAAAGAAAGTGTAAGATCCGCCGCCGGGAGGAACAGGGCCATAACGGCGTTGCGTTGGTCCAGCCTGTTGAAGATGTCTTCCTTAGAGATAAGGCGGCGTGCAGGCGGAAACGACAATGGTGCGCCTGTCGGAGAGATTCTGGAAACGATGCGGCTGGCGGCTGTCGAACAGATAGGCTTCGCCGGCCTTCAGAATGCGCATTTCGTCACCCACGGTCAGCGCCAGCTCACCCTCCACCACATAGCCGCCCTCGCTTGAGGCGTGCTGCAGCATGGTCTCTCCCGTGTCCGCCCCCGGCTCATAGACCTCGTGCAGTATCTGGAGATTGTGCAGGCGCGCATCGCCGATCTGCCGCAGGACCAGAAGCCCGCTCTCGGGCGCTTTTGCATTGATCGCCACCCGCGATGTGAGGTCGATCAGATCGTCCCTGCCAAAAAACGGACCGGGATTGTCCTCCCGCTCTGGCTCGAAGAAATCCGCCATGCTGACGCCCATCCCTCCAAGCACCTTGCGCAGGGTTGAGATGGAGGGGCTGATCTTGTTCTTCTCAATGTTGGAAATCTGTGCATGAGGAACACCGGCCTGTTCGGCAAGCTGTCGCTGCGAAAGATTGCCTGCGGTGCGCATGGCCCTGAGGCGCGATCCGATGTCGAAATCGTCCATATGTCCTTCGCTCGTTTCGTCTTGCGCCAACCTGCTCATGTTTTGCGCAGCGCGATATATCGCTCAAGATATTGCCCTTGAAATCAATATACAACGCAAAAACATCGGAAATTCCTGGAATTTGGAGCCCGGACTTTTAAATGACGCTCAAAATATTGAACGCATAATTGCCTCGTCGAAAAATGAGTGCTACCGCTAGAGGACATGGGAAGAGATCCGAAAACCGGATCGTCCAACAACGATAACCGCATTCACACGCAGGACAAGCCGATGACCGACAAGCCCAATTCACCCGAAGCGCGCGATATCGCCTATCACCTGCATCCCTACACGAATGCGAAAAAACATCTTGAAGCCGGCCCGCTGATCATCGATCGGGGTGAAGGTGTCCATGTCTACGACAACAATGGCAAGCAGTATATCGAGGCTATGGCCGGCCTGTGGAGCGTCGCGCTCGGCTTCAACGAGAAGCGCCTTGTGAAGGCCGCGACCGAGCAGATGGAGAAGCTGCCCTACTACCACACCTTCACGCACAAATCGCACGGGCCGGTGATCGAGCTTTCCGAAAAGCTGATCGGCATGGCCCCGGTGCCGATGAGCAAGGCGTTCTTCACCAATTCCGGCTCGGAAGCCATCGACACGGCGCTGAAGCTGATCTGGTACCGCTCCAACGCGCTTGGAAAGCCGGAAAAGAAGAAGATCATCGTCCGCAACCGCGCCTATCACGGCGTGACCATCGCCGGCGCATGCCTCACCAGCCTGCCGGCAAACCACAAATCCTTCGACCTGATCGTGCCGAACGTGCTGCGCATGACCGCGCCGCATCACTGGCGCGAGGCAATGCCGGGCGAGAGCGAGGAAGAATTCGCAACCCGCCTTGCAAAGGAACTGGAAGACACGATCCTGGCTGAAGGTCCGGAAACGATTGCCGCCTTCTTCGGCGAGCCGGTGCAGGGCGCCGGCGGCGTGGTCGTCCCGCCGGCCACCTACTGGGAAAAGGTGCAGGCCGTCCTGAACAAGTACGACATCCTGCTGGTCGCCGACGAAGTGATCTGTGGCTTCGGCCGCACGGGCACCATGTTCGGCTCCACCACCTACGACATCAAGCCGGACATCATGGTCATGTCCAAGCAGCTTTCGTCGTCCTACCTGCCGGCCTCGGCCCTGATGATCAACGACCGGGTGTTCGAGCCGATCATGGAAGAAAGCGGCCGCATCGGCACGCTCGGCCATGGCTATACGGCCAGCGGCCATCCGGTTGTCGCAGCCGTTGCGCTTGAAAACCTCAAGATCATCGAGGAGCGCGACCTGGTGGGCAATGCCGCACGCATGGGCGACCGCCTGCGCAACGGGCTTGCCGCGCTGGCCGATCATCCGCTGGTTGGCGAAGTGCGCGGCGTCGGCCTCATCGCCGCCGTCGAGCTCGTCACCGACAAGGCAAACAAGACGGCGCTCGAGACGCCCGGCGCGCTTGGCGCACTGGTCAACGCGCATCTTCAGGAAGCCGGCCTCATCAGCCGCGCCATGGCCGATGCCGTCGCCTTCTGCCCGCCGCTCATCATCACCGAGGGCGAGGTCGACGACCTGCTCGCCCGCTTCAAAACCGGCCTCGACAAGGCGCTCGCCGAACTGCCCAGAGAGGCATTGCCGGCATAGGCACGGCTTTCCCGGGGCATCCAGCCCCGGCCGATAACCGAACCACCATGAAAGGCATCGCGTCCAGCTTCTGGACGCGATGCTTTTTTGCGCCGAAACAGGGTTATGTCATTTCGTTATAACAGAGTCTGAAATTGCGATAGGACAGCGCACCTCCTGCGCTATAGGGTCGCGGAAAGCGTTCCCTATTGAGGTCCAACAGTGACAGATCAAGTTCAGGAGACGCGGGAGGGTACAGGTGTGCCGATGTCCGCGCCCCAGGAAAATACTGAAAAATCAAGCCATATCAAATTCTTGATATGGGGCTTCGTGGTCGCGGCCATTGTCGCCGTCTTTTTGCCGGCTCCATTGTTTGCCAGCAATCTCTCTTTCCTCTTCTACATGATGCTGTGGATCACCATGGCAACGTCTTTCAACTTCGTCGCAGGCCTGGCCGGATATATGCCTTTTGGTTATGTGGCGTTCTACGGCATCGGCGCTTACGCCACCGGCGTTCTATACAAGACCTTCGGCCTGCCCATTCCCGTGGCGCTTGCCGGTGCGGCGCTGGCCGGTGTCACCATCGGCCTTCTGGTCGCGCCCACGCTGCGGCTCAAGGGCGTTTATTTCGGCATTGTCAGCCTCGCGCTCGCCATGGCCATGAAGCTCGTGATCTCGCTCATGCCGAGCGACATCACCGGCGGCAGCCTCGGCCTTATCCTTTCGGCGGCAAACGATCCCGTGGCCGCCTATTACGCCATGTTCGTGGTGCTGATGGGCGCTCTGGCGGCCGGCACCTGGCTCACCATGTCGCGCCTCGGCACGGCGCTGCGCGCCATCCGCGATGACAGCGAGGCCGCAGAGGTGGTCGGCGTCAATGTGGTGGGCACCCGCCTCAAGGCCTGGATCATGGCCACCATGTTCCCTGCCCTCGTGGGCGGCGTCGAGGCCTGGTACACCAACGCCATCGACCTCGATTCCTCCTTCAACCTGCTGGTGACGGCAAAGAGCATCGTCTACGCCATGGCCGGCGGCCTCGGCTTTCTGGTCGGCCCGATCATCGGCGCATCCACGCTCTACGGCATCGACCAGCTGATCTGGCGGCATTTCCCGACCCTCAACCTGCTCATTCTCGGCGTGGTCATCATCGCACTGATGCTGCTCCTGCCGCGTGGCATCGTCGGGGCCTTCGCCCAGCGCTTCTCGCGCTTCCGGCGCTTCATTCCGTAAGACGTACAGGATTGAAACAAAGATGAACGAACTTCTCCTTCAAGGCCTCGTCAACGGCATCGTCGTCGGGCTGATCTACGCGCTGATCGGCGTCAGCCTCAACGTGATCTTCGGCGTCCTGCGCGTCGTCAACTTCGCCCATGGCGAATTCATCGTGCTGGGTGCCTATGGCGCCTATTTCGCCCAGGCCTGGCTCGGCCTGTCCCCGCTGCTCGCAATGCCGCTGATCTTTGTCGTCTTCGGCATGATGGGTTACGGCCTCTACTTCGTGCTGGTGAAGCGTCTTGCGCGCTCCAACGATCCCGAGCACGCCTCGCTTCTGGTCATGTTCGGCCTGTCGCTCGTACTGGGTGCACTCATGCTGCTCGCCTTCGAGGCGGATGCACGCTCGCTCAACTTCACGCTCGACCCGCCCTTCCTGATGTTCGGCAACATCATCCTGCCGACCACCAAGCTGCTTGGCCTTGCGGTTGCGGTCGTCGTCACCGGTGCGCTGGCGTTCTTCCTCTACCGCACGCTGCCGGGCAAGGCACTGCGCGCCATCATCATGAACCGTGACGCGATCCAGATCGTCGGCGTGGACCTGAACCATCTTTCGGCCCTGACCTTCGGTCTCGGCCTCGGTCTGGCGGGTATCACCGGCATCCTCGTGTCGATGATCTTCCCCTCCTTCTCCCCCTTCATCGGCCAGGACTACACCCTGATCGGCTTCATCGTGATCGTTCTGGGCGGCCTCGGCCATCCGATCGGCGCAGTCGCCGGCGGCATCCTGTTCGGCCTCGCCGAGCAGACGGCCATGGTGTTCTTCAGCGGAACCGTGGCGATGCTCCTCGGCTTCGTGCTCCTGATCGCCGTCATTCTCATTCGCCCCGCCGGCCTGTTCGGCGTGCAGAACTCGCGGTGACGTCATGCTGAAAGTCGAAAACCTCATAAAGAAATTCGGTGGTGTCACAGCGCTCGACGGCGTCAGCCTCACCCTCCCCGACCGGTCGATCCTTGGCGTTCTGGGCATGAACGGCTCCGGCAAGACCACGATGCTCAACTGCATCAACGGTCTCTATGACGCGACCGCCGGCGAAATCACGCTCGATGGCGTCAGCCTCATCGGCAAGGCCCCGCATGCGGTGTTCTCCGAAGGCGTGGGCCGCACCTTCCAGGTGCCGCGCATCTTCCCGCAGATGTCGCTCCTGGAAAATCTCTCGGTCGCGCTCCTCAACAAGGGGATGAGCAATGCCGAGATCGCGAAGGTCAGCGCCTACTGGCTGCAAAAGGTGGAGCTCTACCGGCTGCGCCACAATTATGCGGAAGAGCTTTCCGGCGGCCAGCAGAAGCTTCTCGAACTTGCCCGCATCATGGTGGCCAATCCGAAGCTGGTGCTGCTCGACGAGCCGTTCGCCGGCGTCAATCCGAGCCTCGCGCTGCTGCTCATCAACATCATCCGCGAAATGCCGAAGGAACTGGGCTGCTCGGTGCTTCTCGTCAGCCACGACCTCACCTCCGTCTACGAACTGTCCGACAACATTCTGGTCATGCATGAAGGCCATGTCCTCGCAGAGGGCGACGCCGAAGCGATCCAGAAGAATCCGGACGTCATCGAAGCCTATCTGGGAGCCTGACCATGCATGGCGTTGAACTGAGCATGGAGAACATCTCCGTCGCCTATAACGGAGACATCACGGTTCTCAAGGAAGTGGCGCTGCGGGCAAAGCCCGGCGAGGTCACCGGCATCATCGGGCCGAACGGCGCGGGCAAGTCGACCGTTCTGAAGACCATCTTCGGCCTTCTGTCCACCAAGACCGGCACCATCACCATGGGTGGCCGCGACATCACCAATCTCAAGGCGTTCCAGCGCGCACTCGAAGGCGTGTCCTTCGTGCCGCAGAACCGCAGCGCCTTTGCGGGCCTGTCGGTCTACGACAACCTGCTTCTGGGCTGCTGGCCCTTCCGCAAGGACAAGGCCCGCATCGAACGCGCCATTGACGGCATTTTCGAGCGGTTCCCGATCCTGAAGGAAAAGCGCTCCACGCTCGCCGGCTCCATGAGCGGCGGACAGCAGCGTTTTCTGGAAATCGCCCGCGCGCTCGTCACCGAGCCCAAGGTGATCCTGCTCGATGAGCCCACGGCCATGATCGCGCCGAAGATCTCCAAGGACATCTACGCGCTCACCCGCGATCTCGCAGACCAGGGCGCCACCATCATTCTGGTGGACCAGAACGTGCGCCAGTGCGCCACGATTTCGGACCGCCTCTACATTCTGGAGCTTGGCCGCAACAAGGCGGAAGGCACCAGGGAGGACTTCGCCACCGATGGCCAGCTCAAGGAGATGGTCGCCGAGTGGATGAACTACAAGATCGACGTGTGAGGCGTCGTTTATCCAAGATCAACAAAAGGGGAATGCCCATGTGGAATATGACCAAACGAAGCTTCATGGCGGGCACGCTGCTTGCCTGCTTTGCGCTGCCGGTCGCCGGCCAGGCGCAGGAAAAGATCCGGATCGGCATGACGGTTTCGTCGTCCGGCAACTTCGCGCTCGCCTCGCAGTCGGGTGTGCGCGGCGTGGAAATCTGGGTCGATGAAGTCAACGCCAATGGCGGCCTGGAAGTGAATGGCGAGAAGCGCCTCGTCGAGCTCGTCAAGCGCGACGACCGCTCCGACAAACAGATGGTTGCCCGCGTCTATGAAGACCTGATCGCCAATGAGGATGTCGACGTGCTGATGGCTCCGTTCGGCTCCACCCTGACGGCAGCCGCCGCCACGGTGACCGAGCGCCTCGGCAAGTTCATGGTCATCTGGTCCGCGGCTTCCGACGCGCTTTACGACCAGGGCTTCAAGAACATCGCCTCGGCAACCCAGATGCCGGTGTCGCGCATGCCGTCGGCCGGTCTCGAAGCCGCTGCAGCACTTGGCAACAAGAAGGTCGCCATCGTCAATGTGGACGAGCCCTTCCCGGCCGGTCTCGCCGATGGCGCGGAAGCCATTGCCGAAAAGCTCGGCATGGAAGTGGTCCTGAAGGAAGACTATCCGAAGGGCACGAAGGATTTCAGCCTGCTCCTGCAGAAGGCGCGCGCGGCTGGCGCCGACGTGTTCTTCCCCACCAGCTATGAGGGCGACCTGATCTCCATGGTGCGGCAGATGCACCAGATGAACGTGAACTTCCCGTTCTCGTTCATGGTCTACGCCTCGACGCCGCAGTTCATCGAGATCGGCGACGATGCGCAGTACATCTACAGCCACACCAATTTCCACCCGACCATCAACTGGGAGGTCAATGCCGGCCTCGACCGTGAAGGCTTCCTGGCAGCTTATGAAAAGCTCTTCCCGGACGTCTCCTACGAGCCGGACTTCCAGACCGTTCTCGCCTATGGCGCCGCCGTCATCGCCGGCGAAATCATCGAGAACGCAGACAGCTTCGACGCCGCCGACATGAAGAAGGCGGCAATGGAACTCAGCGACAACCTGACGGTTCTCGCCGGTCCCTACGCGATCGACGAAACCGGCAAGCAGCTGAAAATGCCTTTCCCGGTCGTGCAGTTGCAGCCGGGCAAGGGGCTCGTGACCGTGTGGCCTGAAGAAGTCGCCGTTGCCGAGCCTGTGTACCCGATCCCCGGTTGGGATCAACGAGACTAGCGACCTTGCGCCCGGCTTCCGAAACGTCTCCCTCGGGGCCGGGCGCATTTTTCTCAAGAAAAGAACATCATGGATCCGTCATTCGCGTCCCTCGCGGACCTCTCGAAAGCGCTGAGCGAAGGCTCGCTCACGTCCAGCACCATCACCCGACATTTCCTGGAGCGCATCGCCAGCCATGACAAGGCCCTCGGCGCCTTCGTGCATGTCGATGCCGAGCGGGCAATGTCCATGGCGGAGGGGCTCGACAAGCTGCGCGCGTCTGGCGTGGTCTACGGCCCGCTTCACGGCCTGCCAATTGCCGTGAAGGACCTGGTCGACTGGCAGGACGAAACCTGTACGGTGGGCAGCGCCGCCTGGAAAGACCGGCGCTCAACCAGCGACGCCACCGTCATGCGCAAACTGCTTGCCGCCGGCATGATTCCGATCGGCCGCGCAGCAATGGTCGAATTCGCATTCGGAGGCTGGGGCACGAATCCGATATGCGGAACACCGCGCAACCCCTGGGACATGCAGACACACCGCATTCCCGGAGGCTCCTCCAGCGGCTCGGGCGTGGCCGTTGCCGCCGGCCTTGCGCCGGCGGCCATCGGCAGCGACACGGGCGGTTCCGTGCGCATTCCCGCCGCACTCAACGGCATTGTGGGCCTGAAACCCACCTATGGACGGATCAGCCTGAAAGGCTGCTTTCCGCTTTCCAGCACGCTCGATTCCATCGGCCCGATGACGCGCACCGTCGCCGACGCGGCCCTTCTGCTCGACGCGCTTTCCGGGCCTGACGCCAGCGATCCGGCCACCCGTCTTGCACCGGCGCTGAAGCCCGGCGCATGGCAGGGCATGCGCACGCAGGGCATGCGGGTCGCGGTCATGCGCGAAGAGGATTTCCCGATCCCGCTCGATGCCGAAAGCCAGGCCGCCTACGATCAGGCAAAGGAAGCGCTCATCAGCCTCGGCGTGACGCTGGTTCCCGCCGACCTGCCCTTCGCCTTCAACGATCTGACGGAGAGCAATGGCCGCATCATCGCCGCCGAAGCCTATGCGGTTCATCGCGATTACATCCACGACGAGAGCGTCCCCATCGGCCCCTATGTGCGCCAGCGCGTGCTCGCCGGGGCCAATGTCAGCGCCAACGACTATATCGAGACGCTCGCCGGCCACAGGCGCATGAAGGCGGTCTATGCCGATTTCATGAAGCCCTTCGACGCGCTGCTCACGCCGACGGTGCCCTTCCCCGCCATCCCCGTCGCGGAGGTGGACGAGGGTGCGGTTCCGATGGCCGCCTATGGCCGCCCGGCAAACTATGTCGGTGCCTGCGGTCTGGCGCTGCCCGCAGGCTTCACCGAAACCGGCCTGCCGCTCTCGGTGCAGCTCATGGGCGCAGCCTTCGCCGAGGAGCCGCTGCTTGCGCTCGGCGCAGCGCTTGAACAGCGCATCTCGACAACAGACCGGCAACCGGACCTCACGGCGGCCTGAATCAATACGGACAGCAAGGAGTTTCCGATGACGCAATCCACCTGCGACACGCTTTTGACAAACGCTTTGCTGTTCGATGGCCTGGGGGGGCAACCGACCCGCGGCGGCGTGGCACTCTGCAATGGCCGCATCGCCGCGGTCGGTGATGTTTCCGGCTGGCAGGCAAAAGAGACGATCGACCTCGACGGTCTCAGCCTCGCGCCCGGCTTCATCGACGTTCACACCCATGACGATCTCGCCGTTTTGAACGACAGTGCGATGGAGCCCAAGATCACGCAGGGCGTGACCAGCGTGATCGTCGGCAATTGCGGCATCAGCCTCGCGCCTTACGAAAAGCCCGTGGAACTGGTGCCGCCGCTCGGCCTTCTCGGCACGGCGGAAGATTATCGTTTCGGTTCCTTTGCCGCCTACCGCAAGGCGGTGGATGCAGCCGGCGTCGCCGTCAATGTGGCCGCCCTTGCCGGCCATGGCACGCTGCGCGCCATGACGCTCGAAGACACGGATGCGCCCGCTTCCGCAGGCCAGATCGCGGCCATGCGCGTCCTGCTCGAAGAAGCGCTGGAGGCAGGCGTTCTGGGCCTCAGCACCGGCCTTGCCTATCCGGTCGCCCGCCACGCGCCGACCGACGAGGTGGTGGCGCTATCGCAGACACTCGCCGCCTTCCCCGGCGCGCTCTACGTCACCCATATGCGCGATGAACGCGACCGGGTGGAAGAATCCGTCGGCGAGACCATCGCCATCGGTCGGCGCGCCGGCGTCCCGGTGGTGATCTCGCACCACAAATGCATCGGCCGCCACAATTACGGGCGCTCGAAGAAAACACTGTCGATGATCGACAGCGCGCTTCGCCATCAGGACATCGCCATGGATGTCTATCCCTATGAGGCAAGCTCGACCGTGCTCCTGCCGGAGCTGACCCGTCATGCGGAGCGCATTCTGGTCATCGATTCCGCCGCCCATCCCGAGTTCAACGGGCTGGAGCTTTCCAAAGTCGCGGAGAAAATGGGTTGCAATCAGGAAGAAGCGGCCCGCAGGCTTTCGCCCGCGCGCGGCATCTACTTCCAGATGTCGCCGGAAGACATCAACCGCATCATGCAGCACCCGCGCACCATGATCGGCTCAGACGGCATTCCCGGCCCGCAGGCCCATCCGCGCCTCTGGGGCACCTTCCCCCGCGTGCTGGGCCGCTATGTGCGCGAAGACGGCGTGCTGCCGCTGGAAGAAGCCATCCGCAAGATGACTTCCCTGCCCGCCCAGATCTTCGGCTTCGCCCGGCGCGGCAGGCTGCAGGAAGGCTTCCATGCCGATCTCGTCGCTTTCGATGCCGACACGGTTCTGGATCTTGCCGACTACGACACGCCAGACCGCCCGTCGGCCGGCATCGAGCATGTCTTCGTCAATGGCGTCGCGGTGCTCGCCAATGGCGCGGTCACCGGCGCGCGCGGCGGGCGTTTCGTGGCGCGTGGCGAGGCCTGAGCGGCGGGAAAAGCGTCACCCCTCCCGGTGCAGTTCCTGGCAGGCCGATTTCAGGATCCTGATGAACATTTCCTCGGCGTTGGAGATCGCACGGTTCTCCGATGTCAGCGCCGTGATCGAGAATTTCAGGTCGGGTACAAGCGGGCGCAGCCGCACGCCGCGCGTGAACCGCGCTGAGAATTCGTCCACGATGGCGCAGCCCACCCCCTGGCTGACACAGGCCGCCGCCACCGAATAGGTGTGTACCGAAATCCGTGGCTCATAGGGCAGTCCCTCCTCGTCGAAGGCCGCCTTCAGGAACACGCCCACGGGCGATTCCTTCTCAAGCCCGACAAAGGACTGCATGTCGATTTCGCTCAGATGCACCGGCGAAGGATCGAACGGTTTTGCGGGATCGTCCGTCTCCAGATAGGTCAGGCTCATCGTGCCTACCGTGGTGGAGCTGATGCCCGGTGTCTCCACAAGGTTGAACGCCACCGCCAGATCGAGATCAAGCGCGTGAAGGCGCCTCAAAAGCACATCGTAGTGATGGGTGAACAGCTCGACCTTGAAACCTTCCCAGTGCCTGGGCAGGTTCGACACCACTTTCGGCGCAAGCCCCACACCGAGGCTCGGCAGAAAGCCCACACGCAGCACGTCGTCGGGATTGCGCCCCAGATTGCGGGCGAGCGTGCGGAAACGCTCCAGCGCGCCATGCACATCCACCGCTTCGGCAAACAGAAGCTCCGCCTCGCGCGTCGGCACAAGGCGCTGCTTCACGCGGTCGAACAGCTTGAAGCCGAGAAGCGATTCCGCGTGTTTGAGCGTCCGGCTGAGCGCCGGCTGCGAGACATTCAGCCTTTCAGCCGCAGCATTGATCGATCCGGCCAGACGGATCGCGTGAAAAACCTCTATGTGCCGAAGATTCATTAAGCCCGATTTTGCTTTCGCATGTTCCCATCCGCAGTCTTGTGGCTGCGCTTGCCGGCAATCATACACGCTCACCGGAATGCCATGCACAAAAACTTTCCGGCGCAAAAGAATTCATAAACAACTTTAGGTCACACATTGGCCCCGAGAGTATTCGTATTCAACCGGGGCGCGTAATTGTCCGTGAGTGAAATCCGTCCATTGGAGCGTGGTGACATTTCCGCCATTGCGGAGATGTTCCAGCGCATACTGCGCAAGGGACACGGCCCCGCGCCGCTTGGCGCGCACGAATATCTAGAGGCGCTTTTTCTCGACCCACCCCACCGCGACGGCGACATCCAGTCACTTGTACATCTGCGCGAAGACGGCACGGTCAACGGCTTCATGGGCGTGCTTCCCATGCCCTTCGTCTATCAGGGCAAGACCCTGAAGAGCGCCATCGGCGGCAGCTTCATGGTGGATGGTCACGAACAGGATCCCTATGCCGGCGCGCGCCTTCTGCGCGCCTTCCAGTCCGGTCCGCAGGATCTCTCGCTGACCGAGACCGCCAATGATGTTTCCACGACCATGTGGCGCAAGCTGCGCGGCACGATCCTGCCGGATTACAGTCTCGAATGGCTGCGCGTCCTGCGCCCGGCCGGCTTCATCGCCGCCATGGCCGCGTCCGCCTTCGCGCCTGCCGCCATCGCAAAACCCCTTGTGCGCCCCTTCGATGCCCTTCTACGCCGCCGGGGCGCATCGCCCCAGTGGACCCATGTGTCGGATGCGGAATTTGCGGGCAAGACACTTGCCACAGAGGACGCCGACGCGGCTGAAACGGTGTCGCTGTTCCAGCAATTCGTCTCCGCCTTCGCCCTGCATCCTCAATGGACGGAGAGCCAGCTTCAACGCATGGTGGATGAATCGCAGCGCAAGGCGGATTACGGCGCGATGGTGCGCCGCAAGGTGCTCTCGCGCGGCGGCAAGCCGGTTGGCCTCTTCCTCTACTACGGCAATCAGGGCGGCATTGGACGCGTGATCCAGATCCTGTCGCTCCCCGGCCAGGAAGGCGCGGTCATTGATGCGATGCTGGCGGACGCGACCGAACGCGGGCTGGTGGCTCTGCGCGGGCGCGGACAGCCGCCCCTCATCAACGCCATGCTCGGTCGCCGCTTCGCTTTCGTCCATGCGTCCTCCAGCATTGTTCATGCGAAGGACAGGACGCTGCTCGAACCGTTCATCACGGGACAGGCTTTTTTCAACGGTTTTGCAGGAGAATCTTGGACGCGGCTTCTCGGCGACCGTTTCGACTAGAGCAATTCCAGGAAAAGCGAACGCGCAGCCAGAGCGAGACAGGGCCGAATGGCCTTCAGGGGTGATTTGTAAATGTGCGGAATAGCGGGTTATTGCGGAGCGGGTCTTCACCCGCAGGAAGCTGAAGCGCTTCTTGCGGCCATGTCCGCCACAATCGCTCATCGCGGCCCGGACGAAGCCGGCATCCACGTGACGGACGATGTGGGCCTTGCCCATCGCCGTCTTTCCATTGTCGATCTGGCGGACGGCCAGCAGCCCATGACGAGCGCCGACGGGCAGCTCCACATCACCTATAATGGCGAGATCTTCAATCACGTCGAACTGCGCCGGGATCTTGAAAGCCGTGGTCATCGCTTTCGCACATCGAGCGACACCGAGGTCATTCTGCACCTCTATGACGAGCTTGGGCCGGACTGCGTTGAGCAGCTCAATGGCGACTTCGCCTTCGCGATCCACGATGCGCGCCGCAAGCGCCTTTTCCTCGCCCGCGACCGCATGGGCGTGCGCCCGCTTTACCACACATGGCGTCAGGGCCGGTTCCATTTCGCGTCCGAGATCAAGGCGCTCCTGACCGTTCCCGGCATGGAGGCGCGGCTCGACCCCTTCGCGCTCGACCAGATTTTTACGCTCTGGGCTCCCATTCCACCGCGCACGGCTTTTGAGGGCGTCAGCGAACTGCCGCCGGCGCACTGGATGATCGTCGAGAACGGCACAGCCCGCACGCAGCGCTACTGGGATCTGGATTTCTCCAATGTCCGGCACGACCGTTCCGAGGCACAGCTGGCGGAGGAGACCCGCGCGCTTCTGGAAGACGCGACGCGCATTCGCCTGCGCGCCGATGTGGAGGTGGGAACCTACCTGTCGGGCGGGCTCGATTCCTCCATCATCGCAGCGCTCGCCAAACGCATGGCGCCCGCTGGCCTGACCAGTTTCGCCGTCACCTTTTCCGATCCCGCCTTCGACGAAAGCGCGTTTCAGAACGAGATGGTGCAAGCGCTCGGCACGGCACACCACACGGTCGATTGCGATATGGACGAGATCGCCACCGTGTTTCCGCAGGTCATCCGCCACACGGAGCAGCCGATCCTGCGCACCGGTCCCGCACCACTCTACCGGCTGTCCGGTCTGGTGCGCTCGAAAGGCATCAAGGCGGTCCTTTCCGGCGAAGGGGCAGACGAGGTCTTTGCCGGTTACGACATTTTCAAGGAGGCGCGCATCCGGCGCTTCTGCGCGCGCCAGCCGGGCTCGCAATTGCGGCCGCACCTGTTCCGCCGCATCTACCCCTATCTCTCCAATCTGAAGCGCCAGACACCGGATTATCTCGCCGCCTTTTTCGGCGTTGCCAGCGACGATCTGAACGATCCGCTGTTCTCGCATCGTCCGCGCATGCGCAGCACTGCCGGCACGAAGCTCTTCTTCTCCGATGCGCTCAAGGCAACGCTCGGCGATTATGATGCGGCAGACGAACTCGCCGCCACACTTCCCGACGCCTTCAGCGAATGGCATCCCCTGCATCAGGCGCAGTATCTGGAGACCCGCTTTCTCCTGCCCGGCTACATTCTCTCAAGCCAGGGCGACCGCATGGCGATGGCGCACGGGATCGAGACACGCTTTCCCTTCCTCGACCACCGGCTGGTCATGCATGCCGCGCAGACCCCGGCAAACATCAAGCTCAAAGGGCTCCGGGAGAAACATCTTCTGCGCGAGGCGATGCGCGATGTCGTGCCGCCACAGATCGCCGACCGGCCCAAACAGCCCTATCGCGCGCCGGAGGCAAGCGCCTTCACCGATCACGCGCAGGCCTATGTGGAAGAAGCATTCGAGAAATCGGCGCTGGAAGAAAACGGAAACTTCCACGTTGAAAAAACAGCCAGATTGTATAAAAAAAGCCGGCTAAATAGTTTCACCGGTTTTCGAGACAACGCAGCATTCGTCGGCATTCTGTCGACACAGCTTTGGTCCCAGCAGTTCGCCAGGCCGGTTCGAATAACGGATCAACCTCTGGCGGTTCGTGCCTGACCGTGAAAGGAAGCACCATGCCCCAGTCCATCAATGCCGATATCCGCGCCTTCATTATCGAGAACTTCCTGTTCGGCGATGAAGCGGACGCCCCGGAAGACGATGCATCTCTGATCGAGAACGACATTGTCGATTCCACCGGCATTCTGGAGATGGTGTCGTTTCTCGAGGAGCACTTCGCCATCGATGTCGCCGACCCGGAGATCGTGCCGGAAAACTTCGACACGATTGCCCGCTTAAGCGCCTTTGTCGCGGGCAAGAAGAAGGCCAGGGAGACCGCGCCAGCCGGCGCATAGGAGCGACGCAATGCGCGTTGAGACCTTACTGAAAGACCGTGCAGGGCTTGCCCCCTCCGCCACCGCGCTTGTCACGGGGCCGGACCGGTTAAGCTACGCCGATTTCGACCGTCTGGCCGACCGTCTGGCCGGGGCCTTATGCGCCCACGGGGTCGAGCCCGGCGACCGGGTTGCGCTTTGCATGGACAATAGCCGGGAGATGGCCATCGCCGTCTTTGCCGGTCTCAGGGCCGGCGCGACGGTCGTTCCGGTCAACCCCGGCGTCAGGGCCGAGGGCCTCGCCCAGATCTTAATGGACTGCACGCCAAGAGCCCTCATTCATGAGGCCAGGCATGGCGGCCTCGTGAATGAGGCGATTGCTGCGGCGGGCCACACGCCCCTTTCCATCGTCGCCCGGACGGACATCGTCACCCGGACGGACAGGGCCACGCTCAGCGACGCCATCGCCTTCGACGCCTGCCTCGATTTAGAGGCGCCCTTACCCGCCCGGCAGGAAAACGACCGGGATCTCGCCTTTCTGATCTACACCTCCGGCTCATCCGGCAGGCCGAAGGGCGTGATGATGAGCCACCGCAATGTCGATGCGGCAGCGGCGATGATCGCCGATTATCTGGAAAACGACGACAGGGACGTGGTGCTTTCCGCACTGCCGCTTTCCTTCACCTACGGGCTGTATCAGCTCCTCGTGGCCGTGCGCAGCGGCGCGACGCTCGTTCTGGAAAAGAGCTTCGCCTTCCCCCACGCGGTTCTGGAAAAGGCGCATGCCGAAGGCGTTACCGGGTTTCCCCTCGTGCCAACCATGGCGGCCATGCTCGCCACGCTCGAAGGGCTCACGCCCGACCGGCTACCGCCGCTGCGCTACATCACCAATGCCGCAGCCCATCTGCCGCCCGCCCACATTCAGGCGCTGCGTGCGCTTTTCCCGGCAGCCCGCATCTACTCCATGTACGGTCTCACCGAATGCGCGCGGGCAACCTTTCTCGCGCCGGAAGATCTCGACCGGCATCCTACCTCCGTCGGCAAGGCCCTGCCGGGCACCGAGGCCCTTGTCATCGATGAAGATGGCAACGAAGCCGAGACGGACGTCACGGGCGAACTTGTCATCCGCGGACCACATGTCATGCAGGGCTACTGGAACAATCCGGAGGCAACCGCGCTTGCGCTGCGCGATGCGCCCGATGGCAGCGGTCGAAGGCTCCACACGGGCGACCTCTTCAAACGCGATGCGGAAGGCTTTCTCCATTTCGTCGGCCGCCGGGACGAGGTGGTGAAGATCCGCGGCGAAAAGGTCTCGCCCAGACAGGTGGACGCCGTGCTCGCCGCCTGCCCCGGCGTGCGCGAGGCGCTTTCGTTCACCACGCCCGACCCGCTCTTCGGCCACCGGCTCGACGCGCTCATCGTTGCCGACGATCCCGGCCTCACCGGGCGCATGCTCGCCCGGCACTGCAAACACCGCTTACCGGACACGATGGTCCCGAAGTCATTCATTTTCCAGGCGGAACTGCCGAAAACGGCAAACGGAAAACCCAGCCGCCGCCTCGCCGCCACGGAGGCCCTGAAAGCATCATGAACGACATGAACATCAGCTTTTCCATCGACGATCTGAAGATCGATCCCGCCGCCGAGACCCAGCGCATCGTCACCGCGCTGCGCACCCAGCTGCGCAGCAGACTGCGCAAGCGGGGATTAGTGCTCGGCCTGTCCGGCGGCATCGATTCCAGCGTCTGCGCGGCGCTTGCCGCCCGTGCGCTCGGGCCCGAGCGCGTCTTCTGCCTGTTCATGCCGGAATATGATTCCGACCCGGAGAGCCTGCGGCTCGGCCAGGAAGTCGCAACGACGTTCGGTCTCTCCAGCGTGATCGAGGATATCGGCCCGTCGCTCGCCGCCATGGGCTGCTATGAGCGCCGCGACGCCTTCATTCGCCAGGTCGTACCGGACTATGGCGCAGGCTGGTCGATGAAGATCGCCATCGCCAATGCGCTCACCACAAAAGCCTACAACATTTCCTATCTGGTGGTGCGGCGGCCCGACGGCACGGTCGAGAAGCACCGGCTCCCGCCAGAAGTCTATCTCGGCATCGTCGCCGCCACCAACATGAAGCAGCGCACCCGCAAACAGCTCGAATATTACCATGCCGACCGGCTGAACTATGCGGTCATCGGCACGCCCAACCGGCTGGAATATGATCAGGGTTTCTTCGTGAAGAATGGCGACGGCGCAGCCGATGTGAAGCCCATCGCCCACCTCTACAAGTCGCAGGTCTACCAGCTCGCGAAATATCTCGGCGTGCCCGCCGAAATCCGCCGCCGCATGCCGACAACAGACACCTATTCGCTCGCCCAGTCACAGGAGGAGTTTTATTTCGCGCTCCCCTATCGCGAGATGGATCTGTGCCTCTACGGGCTCGACCACGCCATTCCGGCCAAGAAGGTCGCCTGCGCCACCGGCCTCAGCGAGCGGCAGGTGGGGCTTGTGTGGCGCGACATTGCCGCAAAACGCAAAGTCGCCCACTATCTGCACCTGCCGCCGCAGTTGGTCGAGGAGATCGACGCCCCCTGATCAGCCAGCCTTCTTGGCCGCGAGCAGCGAAGAGCCGGGGAAACGCAGAAGCATCCCGAAGAGGTCGCGCGGTTCATCGGGGTCGGCCAGAAGGTCGAGCTCGATAAAGTGATCGGTCTCGCGCACGCGGTCATAGACATAGCGCAGCGCCGAGAAATCCTCCGTCGCGAAACCGACGGAATCGAACAGCGTGATCTGGCGCGCATTGCGACGCCCCTTCACCTTTCCGGCGATCACCTGCCACAGCTCTTCCACCGGGTGATCCTCCGCAAGCTGCTGAATCTCGCCCTCGATGCGCGTCTGCGGCGGATATTCCACGAAAATGTCGGAGCGGGTGAGAATGTCGCGATGCAGCTCGGTCTTGCCGGGGCAGTCGCCGCCCACCGCGTTGATGTGCACGCCGGAGCCGACCATGTTGTCCGTCAGGATCGTCGCATATTGCTTGTCGGCGGTTGCGGTGGTGATGATGTCCGCGCCTTCCACCGCCTCTTCCGGCGTCTTGCAGGCGGTCAGCTCGAAACCCAGCCCTGAGAGATTGCGCAGGCACTTTTCCGTCGCGCCGCCATCGATGTCATAGAGCCGAAGGCGGTCGACGCCGAGTGCGGCCTTGAACGCCATTGCCTGAAATTCAGACTGCGCGCCATTGCCAATGAGCGCCATGGTGCGCGAGCCCTCGGGCGCAAGATATTTCGCCGCCAGAGCAGATGTCGCCGCCGTGCGCAGCGCCGTCAGGATCGTCATTTCCGTGATCAGCAGCGGATAGCCATTGCCCACATCGGCATAGACTCCGAATGCCGTCACCGTCTGCCGCCCCTCGCGGGTATTCTTGGGATGACCGTTCACATATTTGAAGCCGTAATGCTTGCCGTCACTCGTCGGCATCAGCTCGATCACGCCTTCGCGGCTGTGCGCGGCCACACGCGGCGTCTTGTCGAAATCCTCCCAGCGGAGGAAATCTTCCTCGATGTAGTCCGTCAGCTCCGCCAGAAAGCGCTCCACACCGATTTCCAGCACCAGCTCCATCATGTGATGCACACTGACGAAGGGAACGAGGTTCAGCTTGTCGATCGAAGGGGTGTAGGTCATCGTCAATGGCTCCTGGTAGGCCGATCCATGATGCGCCGGCCAAGCAGACTGGCTGTGAGGTCGACAAGCAGGGTCGCCGTGCGACCGCGCTCATCGAGAAAAGGGTTGAGTTCCACGAGGTCGAGGCTGGTGACGAGGCCGCTGTCATGCAGCATCTCCATCGCCAGATGCGCCTCGCGGAAGGTTGCGCCGCCGGGCACGGTGGTGCCCACCGCCGGCGCAATGGCGGGATCGAGAAAGTCCACATCGAGGCTCACATGCAGGCGTCCACCCTCGGCGGCCACACGCTCGAGAAAAGCGCGCAGCAGCGGCGCTATCCCATGCTCATCGATGGCGCGCATGTCATGAACGGTCACGCCCGCCCCGCGCAGCGCCGTGTGCTCTGCCGGGTCCACGCTGCGCAGCCCAAGCGCGCAGATGCGCGTGGGATCGATCGGTGTGTGAAGGCGCGGAAAGAAGCCGTCGAAACCCGCCTGCCCGCTGGCATAGGCGAGCGGCACGCCATGCAGATTGCCGCTGGCGGTGGTGTCGAGCGTGTGAAAATCCGGATGCGCATCAAGCCACAGAACGAAAAGCGGCCTGTCGGCTTCCGCCGCCCGGCGCGCCATCCCGGCAAGGGTGCCCGCCGCCATGCTGTGGTCGCCGCCAAGAAAGATCGGCATGCCGTCTTCTCCCGCAGCGTAAGCCGCCTCGCTGATCGCATCCGTCCAGGCGACGATCTCCGGCAACGCCTTCAGCGCGGGGTTGCCATGCGGCTTCACATCCTGCGGTTTTGGAACAACGGTTCCGAGATCGGAAACCTGATGGCCCAGCTCGCCAAGCGCCGCCACGAGACCGGCCGTGCGCAAGGCGCTCGGTCCCATCTCGCATCCCATGCGCCCGGCGCCATCCTGCACCGGAATACCCAAGATCTTGCAATGCATAGCGCCACCGACCCATCGAACAGTTCCCGTTATTCGACCCCGGATCGTCGGCAGAATGAACAAACCAAATTGCCAAAAATTCCATAAGCATTTATCATTTTGCTAATTATGGATTTCATTTTGAACAATCATGGATGAACTCGACGAACGCCTGATCACCCTTCTGCGCCATGATGCGCGCCGCAGCATCTCGGATCTGGCGATGGATCTGGGCGTGTCGCGCGCCACGGTGCGCGCCCGTATGGAGCGGCTGGAGAAGGGCGGCCACATAGTCGGATACACGGTCATCCTGCGGGCCGACACGGTGGAAGCGCCCGTGCGCGGCATCACCATGGTGGAGATCGAAGGGCGTTCCGCCGACCGGGTGATCCACGCGCTGGAGGGGTTTCCGGAAGTTTCCGCCGTCCACACCACGAATGGTCGCTGGGACATCGTGGTGGAGATCGGCGCGTCCACACTGACCGACCTCGACGCGGTGCTGCGCCGCATCCGCCTCATTCCCGGCATCATGAACAGCGAAACAAGCCTGCTTCTGGCCACGCCCCACAGCACCCGCGCGCGGCTGTGAGCGCCATTTATGGCTGCGTTAACCTGAAGGCCCTAGCCTAAAAGGCCCCTGCCCCACCGCAAACCGACGAGCGAACCACGATGCCAGACAGAAGCTCTGAACCCATTCGCTGGGGAATTGTCGGCACAGGAACCATGGCCGGGCAGTTCGCCGAAGACCTGCGCCTGTCGGAGGGCGCCGAGCTTGCCGCCGTTTCTTCGAGAAACGCAGACAAGGCAAAGGCCTTCGCTGCACGCCACGGCGACCACGTGACGGCCCACACCGCGCACACGGACCTGCTGGGCGACAGCACGGTGGATGCCGTCTATATCGCCACGCCCAATGACACGCACTTTCCCATCGCCTGCGCGGCCATCGAAAGCGGCAAGGATGTCCTGGTGGAAAAACCGCTTGTCACCACGAGCGCGCAGGCCGTCCGCCTGGCCACGCTCGCTGCGGAACAGGGCGTCTTTCTGATGGAGGCCATGTGGACGCGCTTCCTGCCGGCCATCGCCAAAGCGAGGTCGCTGATCGAGGAAGGCGCAATCGGAGAAGTCACACGCCTGCGCGGAAGCCTCGCCTTCCACCACCCCTATGATCCCGAAAGCCGCTTCTACGCGAAAGAGCATGGCGGCGGCGCGATGCTGGATCTAGGAGTGTACGGCATCTCGCTTGCCCGGCTTTTGATGGGTGAACCCATTGAAGTTGCGGGAGAATGGCGCGCAGCGCCGACAGGTGTCGATATGTCGGCATCCCTGACCCTCAACTTCTCTGGCGACGTGAAGGCGCATCTTTCCTGCGCGTTCGATCACGAGGGCGAAAACTGCTTCATCATCGAAGGCAGCAGAGGCACTCTGTTGCTTCCCGCCCCGTTCATCGCGGCACGGGCCGTTCTGCAATGCTCAAACGGACTTGCCGCAAGGCTCGCGGCGTTTCCGGGTCGTTCCGTCCCGTCGCGTACGATCCGCAAACTCGCCGCCCGCCTGCCATTGCCGGGGGTCCGGCAACATGTTTTTCCCTATGCGGGATATGGCCTCGGCTTTGAAATTGAAGCGGCTTCAGAAGCCATGCGCTCGGGCAACACCCATCATCGCCTCATGTCCCCGCTGGACAGCGCACGCACTCTGGAGATCGTGGAAACCGTTCTCGACGAGGCAAATCGCCTGACCTGACCTGTCAGCCTTCGCTCCAGCGCGGGCTGAAATCGAAACGGGTCTTCGGCGTGTAATCGTGTTCACCGGCATTGAGCGCGAGAACCAGCTCGGTCAGGTGCAACGCCACATCTCCCGAAAAGAAGGGTGTGGTTCCATCCTCGAGCGCCCTTGCCTGCTCTGCAATACCGCGCATGAAGTCGATCTGCGAGGGATAGGACGGCAGCGTCTTCTTCCTGCCTGTCCCATGGCTGGACACCCGCTTTCCCGGAAATACGCTCACCGGCAGGGTTCGGCCGATCCGATGTTCGATTGCGTTCAGCGCCCGTTCCAGAAAAGACCTTTCACGTCCCGGCGCGGACAGATGAATGGGCGAATTGTCATCCCAGAGATCACGCAGGGTCAGACTGCCCCTGTCTCCGAGCACGGTGAGCGAGCGATCGCGCGGTGCGGCGAGCCCGCAGGTCAGCCGCGCCCTGACGCCGCTCTCGAAGGTCAGGAGACCTACGGAAAAATCGGGCGCGAGCACCTCGTCACCCCCGACACCCTTGTCCGGAAAGCACAGCGCAGAAGACGCTGAAAGATGCACAACCGGGCCGAAGAGGTCGACCAGCCAGCTCAGCGCATAGCCTGCATGCTCCAGCGTGCAGCCGATCTTGAACTCTTCCGCGCCGGGCCAGCGCGCGCCCGAACGGCTTCGCCAGTTCTGCCAGTCGGCACGGAAGACGGGGCCGTCCTCCATCTCGGCATAGACGAGGCGCGGGCGACCGATCTCGCCTTTGGCCATGAGGCGGACAAAAGCCTCATGCGCGGTGCTGAGCGCATTGGCGGGGGCGCAACAGACGGTCAGGCCGCGTTCGGCGGCAAGCTTCGCCAGCGCTTCCGCTTCATCGACAGTCATGGCCAGCGGCTTCTCGCAATAGACATGCTTGCCGGCTTCGAGAGACGCCCTGTTGACCGCGTAATGGCTCTCCGGGTTTGTCAGATTGACGACGATCCGGACATCCCCGTCATCGAGAAGGGACTGCATGTCCGCATAGGGACGCGCACCATGAAAATCGCAGAACTGGCTGAGCCTTGCAGCGTCGCGATCCCAGACACCCGCCAGCTGGAGACCGGGGTGGTTCTGGAGCGTCGTCATGTAATAGTCGGCAACAAAGCCCGTGCCGACAAAAGCGATTTTCGTCATTGGAAGCCTCAAACAGGTCCTGACCTTACTTCTTCAGTGAGCGGATCATGCGCAGCACATCGTCCTCGGCAGGATTGCCGCCAAATTCCTCGACAATGCCGAAAGCCCCGCCATAGCCCCAGATGGACCAGGCAAAACCGCGTTGCTCTGCCTTTTCGATCATGTCTCGAATATAGGCTGCGCGCCACGCGCCGGGGATCACGTCGGGATTCCCGTATTCCTGGCGGATCATGCCGAACTCGCCGAGCAGGATGTTCTGCGGGTCGACGCCATATCGCGCAGCCCAGTCCGCCACCGTCTTGAAGGGCGCGTCCATCTGCGCATCCAGTTTCTCCTCGGTGCCGATGCCCGCGATCTGCTCATCCAGATAATCAAGCATGCCCGAGCGGCGCATAAAGGGTGCGTCAGCGCGAATGCGTGCGCGCGCCTTTGAAACCGCGGCTTCCAGCTCGGCCTTGTGCTCGTAGGGAGGGTAAGGAACGCCCGTCACATAGCGAATGAAGTCGCCCGCCCAGAGGGCGCCCTGCGTGGTCAGGATGAAAGGATCATAGGAATGAAAGCCCCACAGGATGTTCTCGTCCGGGATGGTGTTGGGGTTGAGTGCGGCAAGCCCGCTGGCCGATCCCCAGCACGCACCGGACAGAATGAGCGTGGTGCGCGGCGCAGAAGATCGGGCCGCTGCGAAAAGCCGGCCAAGCTGATCGTCCCAGGCTGCAGCCTCCGCGCCTTCGCAGCCCGTCACGGGCTCATTCAACAGTTCGAAGGCAACGCGCTCGGGGTCCTCTGCGGCCAGCGTGCGGCCCATGTCACGCACGAGATCCAGATAGCGCTCGAACAGCGCATCGTCGCGCAGAAGCTCTTCAATACCGGCAAACCGGTCGGCACCACGCGGGATGGGGTGGAGATCGACGATCGCCTTCAGCCCGGCGGCGTTGATGGTGCGCACGCCCTCCAGAACCGACATCAGAAGGCGCTCGCGCAAATGGTCTGCCTTCGGAGAGAGAAATGGAATGGGATCGACCGGCATGCGCAGGAAATCGAATCCAACATCTCTCAGAAGTGCCAGATCTTGCGCATCCAGCCTGCGCCGCCATTCGGGATATGGCAGGAGCACGCCGTCGCGCGACCACTCCGCCTCGTTCGGCCAGGTATCCCACAGATCGAGATTGAGGCCGCGCTCAGGTGCGAATGTCGCTGCCTCGAGCGGCCCGGAAGCCAGCGCCAAAAGGCCGGCCGCGGCCAGCCCGCGCTTCAACCATGCCGTTCTGCTCGCCATTCAGCGGCTCCCGTTTCCTCATCCGAGCGGCAAACACCGCACCTTCCGGATACCAGCCGCGGATTAACGAAACATGGTGATGGACGTCGGCAAGCTGTGCTTCAGGGCGCCTTTATAAATTTGGGAAATTCCGGTTTGAAATTCTGAAATTCGCTCTGGAATGACGGAAAACCGGTCAAATTCCAAAATTCGGGCGGCTCTGCGCCGCCCGGAAAATCGTCGCGTCATCTAGGCGCGCAGTGCCTCGGCGTGACCGCTCTCTCCAGCCTGCGCATCCGTCTCGCTTGCCAGCCCGGCCGCGACGACAGAGACGCGGAAAACGCCTTCCAGCTTGTCATCGAAGATGGCACCGACGATGATCTCGGCATCGTCGCCGACTTCCTCGCGGATGCGGGTGGCTGCTTCGTCCACCTCGAACAGTGTCATGTCGCGGCCACCGGAAATGGAGACCAGAACGCCGCGTGCGCCCCTCATGTTGGCTTCGTCCAGAAGCGGGTTGGCGATGGCCGCTTCCGCAGCCTTCATCGCGCGCGCGTCGCCCGTCGCCTCGCCCGTGCCCATCATGGCGCGGCCCATGTCGCGCATGACCGAACGGACATCGGCAAAGTCCAGATTGATCAGACCTTCCTTGACGATCAGATCGGTGATGCAGCGAACGCCCGAGTAAAGAACCTTGTCGGCCAGTTCGAACGCTTCGGCAAAGGTGGTCTTGGCATCGGCGATGCGGAACAGATTCTGGTTGGGAATGACAATGACCGTATCGGCCGCCTGCCGCAGAAGTTCTATCCCCTGCTCGGCGATGGCCATGCGGCGATTGCCCTCGAAGGTGAACGGCTTGGTCACCACGGCGACGGTCAGGATGCCGGCATTGCGGGCCGCGGCGGCGATGATCGGCGCGGCACCCGTGCCCGTGCCTCCGCCCATACCGGCCGTGACGAAGCACATATGCGTGCCCGACAGGTGATCCATGATCTCGTCGATGGTCTCTTCGGCGGCGGCCTGGCCGATCTCCGGCAGCGACCCCGCACCCAGCCCCTCAGTCGAGTTCGCGCCAAGCTGGATCAGCCGCTCGGCCTTCGACATGGTGAGCGCCTGCGCATCCGTGTTTGCGGCGATGAAGTCCACGCCCTGCAGATTTTGCGTGATCATGTTGTTGACGGCGTTGCCGCCGCCGCCGCCGACACCGACAATGGTGATCTTGGGGCGCATTTCAGAGATTTCGGGCTTCTTTTCGTCCGTCATGGGGCCTTGGTCCTTCCTGGGGGCAGGCGGCGACAGCGAATCGCTCCGCCCGCGCGTCCGCATCAGGGAATCAGAGTGCGCACGCTAGTTCAAGTGCGCGCTACGCCACGAATGCCGCCACAATACGGCTCGACTACAAATCTGATGACGCCCTGTAACGCTCGACCGGCAACGTCAGGACGGAACCTCGGCATTGTCGGCAATGACGCTTTCACGCAGGAGCCTCAACACATCCGGATCGGCCGACTGCACACGGCTCCAATTGGCGATGAAAGGCGTTTCCATCGGGTGCTCCAGAAAGGTGTGCCCCGCCTCGACGATATTCGCGGCAAAGAGTTCCACCGCCTTTTCCTCCTTGTGGCGATCCACATGCAGGCCGTTCATGATGGCGTCGTTGTAGTAACGCTCGATAAGATCGAGAGCGAGCCGGTAGTAGGTGGCCTTGAGGGTCCGGAAATGCTCCTGACTGAACACCATGCCGTCGGTCGCGAGTTTGCGGAAAATCGCCTTGGAAATGTCAATAGACATGCGCGAAAGCCCGCGTGCGGCATCTTCTGCCGAAAGCGGCTGGTGCTTGTGGTCGTAGCGGTCGCAGATATCTACCTGGCAGACGGAGTGGCGACCGAGATTGCGCCATACTTCTGAAAGAACGCCGATCTCCAGCCCCCAGTCGGAGGGAATGCGGATGTCCGGGAGGATGGAGGTGCGCATGGCGAATTCGCCCGCCAGCGGATATCGGAAAGCCTGCAGATATTCGACATAATCGCTGTGGCCGAACGTGCGCTGCAGCGCCTGTAGAAGTGGCGCGATCAACAGCCGGCTAACCCGGCCGTTCAGTTTCCCGTCTGCGATACGCGGATAGTATCCCTTGCAGAACTGATAGGGAAAGGAAGGATTAGCCAGCGGATAGACAAGCCGCATCAGCATTTCGCGCGAATAGGTGGTGATGTCGCAATCATGCAGGGCCACCACGTCGCTATCCTGGCAGGCAATCGTGTAGCCCATGCAATACCAGACATTGCGCCCCTTGCCGGGCTCTTCCGGCGCGAGCCCAAGAGAGGCGAGGCGCTCCTGAACAGCTTTGAGGCGCGGGCCGTCGTTCCACAGGATCGAGTGCTTTTGCGGTAAACGGGAGAAATAATCCCGGGCGAAGCGAAATTGCTCTTCGTCTGCGCGGTCCAGACCTATGACGATGTGATTGATGTAATCCACCTGGCAAAGCTCATCGACGATCTTGCCAAGTGCAGGAGCTTCGAGCTCTGAAAACAGCGACGGCAGGATGAGCGTGATCTTGCGGCGGCCGGCGAAGAGGTTGAGCTGCCGCTCCATCTCTTGCGGCGCGACGGTGCCGAGATTGTGCAGCGTGGCGACGCTTCCGCTCTGCTGAAAATCCGACATGATGTTCCTCTCCGCTATTCGATCTCTTCCAGCACTGCGAGCATTTCTTCGTTCCAGCCTGCCGGCCCCGCAAGACGCGCCCTTCTCAGCACCTGGCTTCCACCACGGGCAATCTTGCCGATACCCGCATGGGCAGGGTTGGGAATTTCAATCGCAATGTCCACGCTTTCCAGCATGTCGCGGTCGTTTGGCGCATCGCCAAGTGCGACGCTGACCACCGGAGTGTGTTTGCCTTCCAGCCCCGCAAGCAGTTCGCGGACCCTCTCTCCCTTTGTGCCGCCGAACGAAAGCGTAGCGAACCGCCCGCCCTTTTGAACAAGCACACCCTTGTCGTTGAGCGCCTGACAGAACGCCGCGAACTCCTCTTCCGTCCCGCTCCAGATTCCGGGTTCGGAATAGTCCCGTTGCCGGGCCAGTTGCGCTGCCTCGAGGCTCAGGCCGGTGCAGGCCGCCACCTCCCCTGCGTCCCAGTCCGAGAAGCCGGAATATCTGCGCCTAAGTTCACCCGGCAGCGTGTCGACAAGCCGGACAATTTCCTCATACCGGCTTTCGGACTTTCGCAGATTTCCGGTTTTCGGTGGAAGAATGCCGGCACCATTCTCGATGATGGCCGGGCAATGGGCAAATCCCATGGCCTCACGCAAAGGCGCGATCTCGGCTGCGGTCTTGCTGGAAGCCAGGATGAGCACGCCATCCCGCGCACGCAGCGCCTTCAGCGCAGGACGCGCCGGTGCGAATTCATAGGTCTCATGGTCGAGCAGCGTACCATCCAGGTCGCTGAACACGACGAGGCGCGGCCTGATGATCATGAAACCGTTTGCCGGTTGGAGATCCAGCGTGTCTGATACGGAGCAAAGGCTATCTCGCCGGAAAGCTGTGCGATCGGCTCGCCCGTCAGAAGATCGCACCACAGATCGCCCTCGATGAGGTTGAGAGCCATGGAGGGTATGGAACGTGTGTCACTGGTCAGGTTCGATACTGCGAAAATGCTCTGCGACCTGTCGAGGCTCTGGCGCCAGAAACCGAAAAAGGCCTCGCCGAGCTGAAGCGTGAATTGCGTGGCGTTGGGATGGAAGGCGGGTTGCCCCGAGCGCACGCGCACCATCTCCTTCAGCCGCGAAAGCACACGGGCGGAGAGCGTGTTTGGGTCATCAAGCTCCTTGCGCAGCATCGCGTAGTCCAGTCGCTTCCGGTTGATGGCGCGATTGTAGCCCAGCTTTTCGACACCGTCATAGTCGTTGCGCGTTGCGAGCAGGGAGTGGATGTAAAATGCGGGAATGCCCTCCAGCCCCATGACAATGGCCTGGCTGCAAAGAAAGCGCTCGACCTGCAGATCGTCGGTCCCTTCATGGGTTCCGGCAAAGGCGTCAAACAGCGCCACATTCAGCTCATAGGGCCTGTCGCCATCCGGGCGGGCATAATAGGAAACCCGGCCGCCAAAGCCCTGCACCGTGTCGATGACCTGCAGGATCTCTTCTTCAGGAATGAGACCTTCGGCGGGTCGCAGGCCAATGCCATCATGCGAGGCGGAAAAATTGAAATAGGCACAGCCGAGCTGCGCCGGCGGCATCGCCATCTGCCAGGCGTTAAGATATTTCGACGTACCGCCAAGCAGCGCGTGCAGGAGAAGCGGCGGCAGCGCGAAATTGTAGATCATGTGCGCTTCGTTGCGATTGCCGAAATAACTGAGATTTTCGACATTCGGAACATTGGTCTCGGTGATGAGTACAATCGGTTCCTCGCGATAATCGCACAAGAGCCGGATAAGGCGGATGATCTCATGCGTCTGGCGCAGATGGATGCAACGAGTCCCGATCTCCTTCCAGAGGAAGGCCACCGCATCGAGGCGAATGGTGCGCACGCCACGCTCGATATGCTCGCGGATGATGTCGAGAAACTCGAACAGGACACGCGGATTGGAAAAATCGAAATCCACCTGATCGTGGCTGAAAGTGCACCAGACATGCTTGATGCCGCTTTCCGTCTCGAAGGCGCGCAAGAGCGGGTGGGTGCGGGGTCGCACCACCGCACTCAGATCATCTTCAGGGTTTGCCACCTTGAAGAACCGATCCCAGGGTTCGTGGCCCTGCAGGAAATCCGAGAACATGCGGCTCTGGCTGGAGCAGTGGTTCATCACCAGATCGGACATGAGACGGAAATGGCCGGCGATGCGCGAAATATCGGCCCAGTCGCCCAACTGGCTGTTCACCTCGCGATAGTCGGTGACGGCGAACCCGTCATCCGAGGTGAACGGAAAGAAGGGCAGGATGTGAATGCCTGTGAAGACGCCCGTCAGATAGCGCTCGGAGAAATCGTACAGCAGATCGAGCGGCTTGTGTTCGCCATCCACCAGCGTGTTGCCATAGGTGATGACGTAGTTGTCCTTTTCGCTCCAAAGCGAATTTGCCGGGACCCGGCCACGCCTGCGCGGCTTTCCCTTCTCTCCGAAGAACACGGCCAGCGCCTGTTCTGCAAGCGTGGCGGGGCCCTGGTCAGGATATATGGAACCGAGGAGCTGGCTGAGACCATTGTGCAGCCTGGTGGGCGTCGTCGCTGGCGCCCTGCGCTCTGCTCCCGTTACCGTCATGTGCCGAACCGGTCATGCTGCATTGCAACATGATGGCGTGGGACGGCGACAATGGCAAGGGGTCATCAGATTTCCGGCAGCCACCCGCCTTCGGGCGTCGGCGCAAGGGCCGGCGTTTCGAACACACCGACAACGCGGTCGCAGATGCCCTCGCTCTCGGCCGAAAGCGCCTCGCGCCAGCGACTCGTCTGCAACATGGCCGCACCGACGGCGACGGGCTCGATGTTGCACAGTTTGAGGAGTTTCAGACCGGCGAGAATGGAGCTGCCAGTGCTGATGACATCGTCCACCAGAAGCACGCGGCGCCCCTCGATGAGAGGCAGCATGCGGGGGTCCACATAAAGGCGCTTCTGCTGATCGGGGCTGGTGACGGAGCGCAGCGGAACCGAACGCTCTTCCTCATACCAGAACTTGCGCGATGTACTGAGCGGCACATAGCGGCTGTGACCGAGCGCGCGGGCGACCTGAGAGGCAAGCGTCAGGCCGAGGGTGGGCAGGCCGACGACGACATCCGGCCTGAAGGCGTACGCCTTTTCAGCGAGCGCCTTCGCCAGCGCATCGGAGACGGAGAAGCTTGCCTGGTTGACGATGAGCGACGCAAGCGCCCGCTCGCCACCTGAAAGAACGCGGATCGGGAGGCCGAGCTGACGCCCATCGGGCAGCTCTGCGGGGAAGAACCCCTTGTGGCCGCCGCGCGGGGCGCGCTCGAAGGTTCCTGCCGGTTCGAGCACCTGCCAGAATGCCTGGGGATCGATCTGGAAATCGGAATGCGTCATTGTCTGCCGAAAGGCCCCGCGTTAAGAATGAGCTGTTTTCACCTTGGATTTCTGTTTCCGGACAGAGCAACGATCTCCACGCCGGCCGCCTTGCTGCGGAAGGCACCTTTTATCCGGGCAGACGCATGAATGGAAAGGGCGTATTGATGGCTGTTAACGAGGATGTTCGTGCGGAGCTCGATTTTCTCGTCGCATTGCGACGCGACCTGCACGCCCATCCCGAGCTGGGCTTCGAGGAAGAGCGGACCAGCCAGATTGTCGCCGAACATCTGACAGAGACCGGCCTGAAGGTGCATCGCGGCCTTGGCGGCACCGGCGTGGTGGGCACGCTGACGGTGGGCAACGGCCCGCGCACCATCGGCCTGCGCGCCGACATGGACGCGCTCGCCATGCCCGAAACCGCCGACCGCCCCTATAAATCCACCGTGCCCGGCAAGATGCATGCCTGCGGACATGACGGACACACGACGCTGCTTCTGGGCGCGGCGCGCGAGCTGGCGCGGACGCGCAATTTCTCCGGCACGGTGCACTTCATCTTCCAGCCGGCGGAAGAAGGCCGTGGCGGCGCAAAGCGCATGGTGGAAGACGGGCTGTTCGAGCTGTTTCCCTGCGATGCGGTCTATGGCCTGCACAACATGCCCGGCCTCGACACCGACGAGATGGCCGTTGTGGCCGGACCGCAGCTTGCCTCTTCCGATAGCTGGCAGGTGCGGTTTCGCGGCGTCGGCACCCATGGCGCAAAGCCGCATCTGGGCAAGGACCCGGTGACGGCGGGCGGGCATTTTCTTGCGAGCCTGCAGACGATTGTCGGCCGTGTGGTGGACCCGTTGCAGCCAGCCGTGGTGAGCGCCTGCTCGGTGCAGGCGGGCGATCCCAACGCGCTCAACGTGATCCCCGATTTCATGGACATTGCAGGAACCGCCCGCGCCTACACGCCGCGTGTGCGCGACCAGCTGGAAGAAGAGATCGGCCGGCTGGCGAATGGTGTTGCTGCGATGTTCGGCATCGAGGCGGAATACCGCTTCATCCGCCGCATTCCGCCCGTGGTGAACGATGCGGACGCGACGGCGCGTGCGCTGGCGGCGGCGAAGGCCGTGTGCGGCGACAAGGTGCGCACCGACTTTCCGCCTTCGACGGCGGGCGACGACTTCGCGTTCTTCTCGCAGGACGTGCCGGGGGCCTATGTGTGGCTCGGCAATGGCCCGGCCGTGGATGGCGCGCTGCACCACAACACGGCTTATGACTTCAACGACGAGGCGATCGGCACCGGCGTAAAATTCTGGACGACGCTGGTGGAGCAGGAACTGGCGGCCTGATTTTGGATGTGGGGCGCTCGCCCCTCATCCGCCTGCCGGCACCTTCTCCCCGCCTGCGGGGAGAAGGAAGAAGTGGCACCGTCTATGCCCCCTTCTCCCCGTTCACGGGGAGAAGGTGAGGATGAGGGGCGAGCGCTGACCTGAAAACTCAGGCTGGGCCTACTCCAGAATTTCGAGAACCGGCGTTTCCAGAACAGCGGGGCGTGCGTTGTCGGCAATGCCGAGATCGGTCTGGTGCGGGCCGGCATTGCAGGCGAGCGTTGCGCCGAAACAGGCCTTGAACACCAGATAGGGCGGCTCCCAGTCGACAATGTCGTCCATGGCGGAGCGCAGGGACGCAAAGCCCGCCGCCACATCGGCCAGCGGTTCATCGGAGACGAGGCCCGACAGGGGTAGCGCCAGAGAGGCGACGATGCGACCGCCCCGCGCAACGGCCATGCCGCCGCCAGCCTCGATCACCCAGTTTGCCGCAACCGCCACATCTTCTTCATTGCCGCCGAAGACCGTGACGTTGTGGCTGTCGTGGGAGACCGTCGTGCAAAACGCGCCGCGCCAGGAGCCCCAACCGGTGAGATAGCCCACGCGCGGAATGGCCGGCGCGCGGCCATGACGGTGAATGACGCTGATCAGCGTCGCGCCCTCAGGCGGCACGACGAAGCCGTTACGCACCGTCGCTTCCGCCTCGCCCCACTCTGTGAAGCGGGGGCGGTGAATGGTGGCGACGCGGACACGCTCCCCTTCCGCCCGGACGCGGAAATCATCGGGCGTGAAGGTGGGGCATTTGATGGAGCCTTTGAGCGGCGCGGTGGGATGCGCCTTCACCGGGGCGGTCAAAGCGCCATCGCGCGCGACCACGACGCCATTGGCGATGACGGCGGCGGCGCGGAAATTCTCCAGATCGTCAAACAGCGCGATGTCGGCGCGGCGACCGGCGGCGACAAGACCGAGATCGGGCCGCGCGAGCCGGTGCGCAGCGTTGAGCGTTGCGGCCTGAATGGCCCAGGGAGCCTGCATGCCGTAGCGCACCAGACGGCGCACCACATCGTCAAGCCCGCCTTCGTTGAGAAGCGAATCGGGAAACACGTCGTCGGTGCACAGCGTAACCGTGGAAGGCAGCCGCCCGAGCGCGTTCAGCGCTTCGACGAATTCCGGCAGGAGATGATCGTGCGAGCCACGCATCTCGATGGCGAGACCGGCGCGCAGCTTGGCCATCAGATCATCCCCGGAGACGAGTTCGTGATCGGAGCTGACGCCGGCGGCCATGAAGGCGTTGAGATCTGCGCCTTTGAGGCTGCGGGCGTGGCCGAAGACGGGCTTGCCGCTTTCAAGGCCGGCCTGCACCACATCGCGCATGGGCGCGGTGCGGTCGATGACGCCGCGCATGTTCATGACCTCGGCAACGCCGCCAATGCCGGGACGCGACAGCATGTCGGCTAGCTCGGCCCCGCCAAAATCCGCACCGGACATTTCGAGACCGGGGGCTGCGGGAACGCAGGACGGCGCGAGCACGATCATGCGCAGCGGCAGATCGGCTGCCGCCTCCAGCGCCCAGGTGACGCCGTCGAGCCCGTGCACATTGGCGAATTCATGCGGATCCCACTGAACGGTGGTGACGCCGCGCGGCAGCACGGCCTGCGCATAAGCGGCAGGCGTGATCATGGAGCTTTCCACATGCATGTGCATGTCGATCAGGCCGGGCGTGATGGTGAGCCCTTCCGCCTTGATGATCTCGGCTGCGTCGTCGCGCGCGCGCCGCTCGTGGACGCTGGCGATGAGCGCGCCGACAATGCCGATATCGGCGGGGCGCAGTTCGCCGGTCACCGCATCGAGCAGCGTGCCGCCGCGAATGAGAAGATCAAACGGCGCGTCGCCGCGTGCTGCGGCAACGGCGCGGTCGCGCTGGGGGGCATTGTCGAGATCGCGGGGTTCGACGGTCATGAGCGGGCAGCCTCCACGAGGGCGTCGAGCGCCAGCGCACGAACGCGGGCGGCATCGGCGCGCATGCCCCACAGGGCGTTGGGTTTCACATGCGGGCGCTGGTCGACAATGGTGCGGCCACGCGTGTGCGCGCCGGCAAGCTCCATCGTCACCTCCGCGTCTTCGAAGACGAAGGCGTCGGGCGCGACAAAGGCGGCGGCGGCGGTGGGATCGTAAAGCGCCATGGCGGGACGGCCGCGCGTGAGCGCGATGTCGACATAGGCGCCAAGAAGGTCGGCGAGGATTTCGGCGTTCGGCGTGCCGGCGGCGCGCACGACATCGACATCTTCGGGACCGACAAGCACCTGACGGCACAGGTCGAGATCGGCGACGCGCAGCGAAATGCCGCCTGCCAGAACGATGGCGACGGCCTCGGGATCAGCGAAGGCGTTGAACTCGGCAGACGCCGTGTGGTTGCCACGGGTTGCGCCGCCGCCCATCCAGGTCACGCTGTCGATCTTTGAAAGCAGGTCCGGGCGGGCGAGCGACAGGATCGCGATGTTGGTAAGCGGGCCGAGCGCCAGGATTTCGCCCGGCGCATCGAGCCCTTCAAGCCATGCGGTCAGGGCCGCAAGCGCATCGGTGCGCGGCAGCGCCTCGGCTTGGGGAAGGCTGCGCCCACGGGTCGGAATGCCGGTGGGGCCGAGAACATGGGCGGGTGTTTCCACCCCGCCCAGGATCGCCCGTTCCGCGCCGGTGTGGATCGGGAACCGCCAGCCAAGCAGCGATGCGGCTCCGGCGGCATTGGCGCGCACCGCATCCATCGGCGCGTTGCCGAACACCAGCGAGACGCCAGCGACCGGCTTCGACGAGGCGGCGACCATCATCACCGCCAGAATGTCGTCGAAGCCCATATCCGTGTCGATCCAGACCAAGGCGGACACTCCCTTTCTACATGCGTTCGAGAACGGCAGCGCGCTCCGGCGGCAGGTCGAAGGCAACTGTGCTGCCCGGTTCAAAGGCGGGGGCGGATGCATCCATCTCGGCCTTGATGGGGCCGAGCGGGCTCTTCAGCAGGTATTCGCGCGAGCCACCGGCAAAGGCCGCGCCAAGCACCTCGCCTTGAAAGCGCCCCTCCCCGAGGGTCACCATATGCGGACGCCAGGCAAGCCCCGGCGCATTGACGGCAGACGCACCGGCGAGATCCACTGCGCCGTTGTCTGTAACGATCTTCCCGTCCTTGACGGCAAAGATGTTTTCAAAGCCGACGAAATCGGCAACGAAGCGCGAACGAGGACGGTTGTAGACATCCTCGGGCGAACCGACCTGCTCGATTGCGCCTTCCTTCATGACGACGATGCGGTCGGCCAGCGCCAGCGCCTCGTTCTGGTCGTGCGTGACGAAGACCATGGTGACGCCGCTCTCGCGCTGGACGCGCTGCAGCTCGGTGCGCATTTCCAGACGCAAGCGCGCATCGAGGTTGGACAGCGGCTCGTCGAGCAGCAGCACCTTGGGCTCCATGACCAGCGAGCGGGCAAGCGCGACGCGCTGCTGCTGACCGCCGGAGAGTTCCGCCGGCTTTCGGCTGTGGAACTTGGAAAGCCCGACCATGGCGAGGCCGGCCTCGACCCGCTGGTTGATCTCGGCGGAAGGGAGCTTCTTCAGGCGCAGGCCGAAGGCGACATTCTCGAACACGGTCAGGTGCGGGAACAGCGCATAGGACTGGAACACCAGACCGACATGGCGCTTGTTGGCCGGCACATAGGTGATGTCGGCGCCATCCAGCGTGATCTTGCCGGACGCCGGACGCAGAAGGCCGGTGATGGCGCGCATGGTGGTGGTCTTGCCGCAACCGGAGGGGCCGAGCAACGCAATCAGCTCTCCCTTGCGGATGGACAGGTTGAGGCTTTCGACCGCGACGGTCTTGCCATAGGCGAGCGTCAGATTGCTCAGATCGAGATAGGTTTCATCAGACATAGCGGGAGAACCCCAGGAAACGTTCCGCGAGGAAAACGATGGAAATGGAAAGGAAGGCGAGCAGCGCGGCAAGAGCAGCCACCGACGGATCATAGGTAATTTCCATGTACCAGATCATGTCGATGGGCAGCGTGCGCACGCCCGGTCCTGAAAGGAAGAGCGACACCGGCACCTGATTGAAGCTGGTGACGAAGCCCAGAATGAAGGCCGCCAGAATGCCGCTCTGAATGTTGGGCAGCACGATCCGGAAGAAGGTGGCGACCCGCGAAGAGCCTAGGATGACCGCAGCCTCCTCGATGTCACTGCGCAGATTGTCGAGCGAGGCCGAAACCACGCGCACCGCATAGGGCAGGATCAGCGCCGTGTGGGCGATGAACAGGGCCACGCCAACGCTGACATCAAGCGGGATCACCAGATAGCGCAGAAGCGCCAGACCGACGATGATGCCCGGCACGATGATCGGCGCGGAGACGATGGTGCGGATGGTCTCGCCGAAGGGCAGACGATAGCGTGAGGCGGCATAGGCCACCGGCACGCCAAGCACGAGTGCAGCGAGCGTGCCGAAGATGGCGAGGAACATGGAAAGCGCAAAGCTTGCCCTGAAACTCTCCACCTCGAACACTTTCATCACCCATTTGAGCGACAGGCCCTGCGGCGGGAAGGCGAGCGTTTCGCCGCCCGAAAGGGCCGCCGCAACGATGATGACGAACGGCCCGAGCAGGAAGATGAGGACGAGCGTCAGCGTGACGTAGGACAGAAGGCGGGAGGTCATCGCTTGTTCCTCGCGGTGGCCAGGCGTTTCAGAAGCAGGTTGGCGGAGAAGCTCATGACCATGAGGATCATGGCGATGATGCTTGCCGAGGCGAAATCGTTGGCGACGGTGACGCGCTGATAGAGCAGCGTTTCCAGCATCAAGACCTTGGAGCCGCCGAGAATGGCGGGGGTGATGTAGGCCGTGAGCGAGCCGGTGAAGACCAGCGTGCCGCCGATGACGAGCCCTTCCTTGGTCAGCGGAAGGATGACCTTGACGAAGACCTGCAACCAGTTTGCCCCCAGAACACGCGCGGCGGGCACGGCATCCTTGGGCATGTTTTCCAGCGCACTGATGAGCGACAGGATCATGAGCGGCAGGAAGAGCTGCAGGAGACCGATGAAAACGGCCGTCTCGGTGAACAGGAACCGGATGGGCGTGTCGGAAAGACCGAGCCAGACAATGGTTTCGTTGACGAAGCCGGTGCGGCCCAGAATGACGATCCAGGCATAGGTGCGGGCGACGGGCGAAATCATCAGCGGCATGACGACGAGGCCGATCATACGGCCGCGCGCGGTGGGCGGCAGCGTGACGATGGAATAGGCCGTGGCATAGCCGATGACCGCCGACACGGCAGTCACGATCGCGCCGAGCTTCAGCGTGCGCCAGAAGACGGTGCGGTTGAGCTCGCTTTCAAAGAAGCCGGCATAGGACGCCAGGGTCCAGCTTCCCTCGGCGCGAAAGCCCTCGGAAAGCAGGATGCCCACGGGAACGAGAAAAACGATCGCCGCGAAGACCGCCGCAGGCAACGCCAGCGCCAGTCCTTCCATCCGATTCTGAAACATGTGTTGGAACCTTGTGTTGGGTTCGGGGGCGGACCCTCCGCCCGCCCCCGAGCCATCGCATCAGCTTAACGGCTTACTGGCCGATCTGAGCATTCCACTCCGAGAGCCAGGTCTCGCGGTTGTCGAGAATGACGGCCGGGTCGAGCAGCTGCAGGCTCTCAACGGTCTCGGCGCCATAGGTGAGGTTTTCGGCGATCTCGTCGGAGACCTTCACTTCCGCGTTGGCAGGGCTGTCCACCAGCGCCTCGGCAAGCTTGGTCTGGATATCGGTGGAGAGCCAGAAATCCATGAACTCATAGGCGAGATCTTCGTTCTTCGCGCCCTTGGTCAGGATCATGACGTTCATGCCGCCAGTCTGGCCTTCCTTCGGGGTGGCCCAGGCCATGTCGAAGCCCATCTTGGAGTATGCGCCCCAGGCGAAACGGCCAATGGGTGCAGCCAGTATCTCTTCCTGCTGCATGAGCTGCGCCACCTGCGAGGAACGCTCGTAGAAGGTGACGATATCGTCCTTGTGCTTTGCGACCTCACCGATGGCGGCCTTCAGGTCTGCCGCATCGTCGCCGATGGCCTTGCCGACCATGTAGAGCGCGGGCGGACCCTGATTGGTGCTGACATTCGGGAATGCAACGCGGCCCTTCAGCTTGTCCTGGAACAGGTCGGCCCAGCTCTCAATCGTCACCTCGTCAGCGCGGTAGGCGATGGAGGTGGCGTAGAAGGTGTAGCCGACAGCCAGATTGTCGCCGAGCGGATCCTTGGCGATGTCGTAGAGCTTGTCATAGTTCGACAGGCGGCTGACGTCGATGGCCTGGGTGATGCCCTTGCGCGATGCCGAAAGCGCGTCGTGCGTGGACATGACGGCCATGTCGATTTCCGGATCGTCCTTGCGTGCTTCCAGCTTTGCGAGACGCTCCACGGAGTTGCCGGTCTCGACCACCAGTTCACAGCCGCACTGGGCCTCGAACGGGTCGTAGACGATCTCTTTGAAAGCGTCCTGGGCGAAACCGTAGACGGAGATGACGAGGGTCTTGTCGGCTGCCTGTGCCGCGCCGCTGAGTGCGGCCAGCGCAACGCCGGAGGCCATGAGTTTCTTGAACATGTCTAATCGCTTCCTTCTCTGGTGGTGCTTCTTAGGGGCAGGACCTGGCTCATGTTGGATGACGCCGGCCCGGTGAGGGCCGGCGCCGTCTCGCCAGAAGCGGGGAGCCCCAACGCCGGCCCGCTTGACTGGCGAACGATAAGCTCCATCGGAATGGAGCTCTGGCCCTGAGAGGCCGGCAGATCGGACGGCGCATCGCGCGCACCGCCTTGCTCGATCTGGGAAATGAGTTCGGCAATGGCGATCTCGGCAATGCGCTCCATATCCATACGCATCGTGGTGAGGCTCGGCGCGATGACGCCGGCCCAGATGAGATCGTCAAAACCGGTGACGCTGACATCGCCCGGAATGGAAATACCGCCCTGTTGCAGCTCGGTGATGGCGCGCAGGGCATGGAGATCCGACACGGCGGCGAACGCCGTAACACCCTCCTCCACCAGACGCACGAGACCGAGCGGGCAGCCCGAGCCATGGCTGCGCTCCATCTCGCCAATCCAGATCAGGCGGATTTCGCCCTTGCCTGCAAAGGCTTCGCGAATGCCGGCGATGCGATCGTTCTGGACGCTGGAATCGGAATGGAGGCCGATGATCGCCACGGAGCGGTGGCCGAGCTCCAGCAGATGCCGGCCAATTTCCAGGCCGCCATTGCGGTGATCGGCGGCAACCGTGTTGCCCGGCGTGGAGGGGGAATCGATGACCGCAACGGGACGGCCGATATCGCCGATGCGCGTGCCATGGCGTGGAACGACGACGATGCCATCCGCGCCACGCTCGATCAGCCGGTTGATGGCGCGGGACTGGGCTTCGATATCGCCGCGACTGTCGCCGATGAGAACGCCATAGCCCGCCTCGGAAGCCGCATGCTCGATGGCCTGCGCGAATTGCGGAAAGAGCGGGTGACCGATGTCAGCAAGAACGAGGCCAAGCACATGGCTGCGCCCGGTGCTCAGCGCCCGGCCCGCGAGGCTGGGCACATAGCCCAGCTCTTTTGCCTTTTCGCGGATCGTCCGGCCGAGCTCCTTCGACACGCGGCCCTTTCCGGACATCGCGTTTGAAACGGTCGCAACCGATACGCCAAGCGCTTTGGCAATATCGGATAGATTGGCACGAGAAGCCATCAAAGCCCGATTCACATGAAGGTTAAGCGTTTAAGCATTATGCCCGGCAAGAACCATCATGTCGAATCGGTTTTTGAAAATCCCCAGAATTGGAGTCAGGCGGACGCCGTGACCGCCCTCGCCTCACCGAGCTGCGCTCCCTCCTGCCCGGCAGACCGGGCAGGAAGAGGCGCTTGAAAGCGCTTGAGCCGCAGGGCGTTGCCCAGCACGAACACACTGGAGAGCGCCATCGCACCGGCAGCGAGCATGGGTGACAGGAGCGTTCCCGTGGTCGGGTAGAGCACACCGGCGGCAACCGGAATGAGGCTCACATTGTAGGCGAATGCCCAGAACAGGTTCTGCCGGATGTTCTTCATGGTCGCCTGCGAGAGGCCGATGGCATTGGCAACGCCGGTCACATCGCCCGCCATGAGAACCACGTCGGCGCTCTCGATGGCGACATCCGTGCCGGTGCCGATGGCAATGCCGACATCGGCTTCAGCCAGTGCAGGAGCATCGTTAATGCCGTCGCCGACGAAGGAAACCGGGCCAGCCAGAGTGCGCAGACGCTTGAGCGCCTCGACCTTGCCCTCTGGCAGCACTTCTGCCTCGACCCGGTCGATGCCCAGCTTTGCGGCAATGGCTTCGGCGGTGTGGCGGTTGTCGCCGGTGATCATGGCCACTTCGAGCCCCAGCGCGTGGAGCGCTGCAATGGCGCGCGGTGTCGATTCCTTGATGGGGTCGGCGACCGCGATGACGGCCGCAAGCCGTCCGTCCACCGCAGCGTAAAGCGGCGTCTTGGCATCGGCGGCGAGCCTGTCGGCGGCGGTGGATGCACTGCCGATCTCGACGCCCTGCTGGCGCATGTAGCGGTCCGCACCGATGTGAAGACTGCGACCGCCAACGGTGGCGGCAATGCCGAAACCCGGAACCGCATCGAACGCATCGACCGGCTTGAGGGTGAGCCCCTCGGCGCGCGCGGCCTCGACGATGGCTTCGGCCACCGGATGTTCGGACATGGCTTCCGCCGATGCGACGAGCGAAAGGATTTCGGCGCGCTCGAAACCGTCCTGCATCACGAAATCGGTGAGCGCGGGGCGACCGAGCGTCAGCGTGCCGGTCTTGTCGAACGCGACGACGTGTGTGTTGCGCAGGCTCTGCAGCGCCTCGCCATTGCGGAACAGAACGCCGAGCTGTGCTGCGCGGCCGGTGCCGACCATGATGGAGGTGGGCGTGGCAAGCCCCATGGCGCACGGGCAGGCGATGATGAGCACCGCGACCGCATTGACCAGCGCGAAAGCGAATGCGGGATCGGGCCCGAACACCATCCACACGACGAAGGTGAGTGCTGCGGCAAGCATCACCGCCGGGACGAACCAGGCCGTGACCCGGTCCACCACCGCCTGGATCGGCAGTTTGGCCCCTTGCGCGTTTTCGACCATGCGGATGATCTGCGCCAGCACCGTGTCGGAGCCGACCTTGGTGGCGCGGTAAACGAAGCTGCCAGTCTTGTTGATCGTGCCGCCGATGACCTCGTCGCCTTCGGACTTGGAAACCGGGACGGGCTCGCCGGAGATCATGGCTTCATCCACATAGGAAGAACCGCTTTCGACCAGACCGTCGACCGGCACCTTGTCGCCGGGGCGCACCTGAAGCCGGTCACCCACAACCACCTCTTCAAGCGGCACCTCGACAAAGGCATCGTCGCGGAGAACGCGCGCGCTCTTGGCGCGCAGGCCCATCAGCCGCTTGATGGCCTCGCCGGTGCGGCCCTTGGCGCGCGCCTCCAGAAGCCGACCGAGCAGGATGAGCGTGACGATGACGGCGGAGGCCTCGAAATAGACGTTGACCGTGCCGGAGGGCAGAATGCCGGGCGCGAAGGTGGCCACGACCGAATAGGCCCACGCAGCGCTGGAACCGAGCATGACAAGCGAGTTCATGTCCGGCGCAAAGCGCATCAGCGCGGGGAAGCCCTTGCGATAAAAGCGCAGGCCCGGCCCGAACTGCACGATGGTCGCCAGCACGAAGTAGAGGAGGTAGAGCGTCTTGCGGTCTGCGATCCCCATCAGCCAGGCATGCATGCCCGGGATGAAATGGCTCCCCATTTCGAGAATGAAGATCGGAAGGGTGAAGATTGCAGCCAGCGTGAAATCGCGCTTGAGCGAACGAAACTCGGCGGCCTTGGCCTCCTCATGCGCATCGCGGGCGGCAGCGCCATCGGAACGGGCAACCGGCGTGTAACCGGATTTGCGGATCGCCGCTTCCACGCCGCTGCGCGCTTCATCATTCAGAAGTTCGACGGATGCGCTTTCGGTGGCGAGGTTGACCGCAACCTTTGAAACGCCGGGCACGGCGGCAATCGCCTGCTCCACACGCCGCACGCAGGATGCGCAGGTCATGCCCTCGATGCCGATATCGAGATGGCTCTCCGGCACGGCATAGCCGGCACGTTCCACCGCGCTGACGATGCTGGAGAAATCAACGCCGGGCCGCACCGCGACATCGGCCGTCTCGGTCGCCAGATTGACCGAGGCGCTTTCAACGCCATCGACGGCGGCAATCGCCTTTTCCGCGCGTTTGACGCAGGAAGCGCAGCTCAGCCCCTCGATGCGGAAGCGTTTTACATTGGCCGAAGACGTATCGGCAGGAAGGGTATTCATCGCTTTCACCCTGAATGACTATTGTTCAGGATTGCGCTTCTAAACCTTCCAGTCAATGGAAGGTCAAGCGAGAAAATCACTGCATCGTTTCCGAGCCGGAAAAGGCGCTGAGCAGCAGGCGCAGATACTGCACTTCCGGGTGGTTCGGCAGCCGCCTGTCGATCTCGGCAAGCTGGCGGCGCGCCGCATATTCGACATCGGCATCGCCCGGCAGGCTCAAAAGCCACTCCGTGAAAGCGCGTTGCTGCGCGGGGATCGACCCCGCCCGCAACAGCTTCATTCTGGTTGCGTCATACGCCATGGATCAGTCCCAGCTCAGCGCGCCGCCGCTCTGATACTCGATGACGCGGGTTTCGAAGAAGTTCTTCTCCTTCTTCAGGTCCATCGCCTCGCTCATCCACGGGAACGGGTTTTCGGTTTCGGCGAAGACCGGAGCCAGGCCAATCTGGGCGCAGCGGCGGTTTGCGATGAAGTGCATGTACTGTTCGCACAGCGCCGCGTTGAGACCGGGAAAGCCCGTTTATACCATGCGGTTTCTGTGTTTCCAGTGGAATGCGGAACCGTGGCGGTTCCATTGGTGTGTTTTGCTTCAGTCGCCGGCATATAGACCCCCGTGGCGGTTGGACAGGGGCGCGGAGACATGCGGCGCGACGGCAGACCCGTGGCGACACACGCACCACCGGGACACCCCGCCCGTGGACGTTTATCTCGTCATGGCAGGTCTCCTGGCTCGCAGGTCATCGCCGCTTTCGGCCTTCCCGATGCGCTGGGGCATCAGTGACTCAAAGTGAAAGCGGCTCGCTGCTTACAGTTGCGGGGGCAGCGCCGGACTTGCCCAAAGGCGCACCGGCTTCCCTTTTCACTTCCGACCCGCGAGGAATCGGAAGAACCATAACCCCTATAGTTGGTATCCAACGGACCCATGAAGTCAACATATTGTTTTCGGAGAAAGCAGAAACAAACTGCTGGATAATCCGCAAAACCGCGTCGGACATGGCTCTACGGCGCGCGTGTGATCTCCTCCAGAACGGAAAAAATCCGTTCATCATCGCATTGAGCAACGTTGAAACGCAGGAACCCGCTGGCCGAGCCTGACAGGCTGAAGGCGTTTCCGGGCGCGAGCACCACGTCCCTTTCAAGCGCATGGCGGGCAAGCGTGGCCGCATCCAGCCCGTCGGGCAGACGACACCACAGGAACATGCCCGCGCTCGGCTCGATCCACGGTTCGATGCCGAGATTGCGCAGGCGCGCGCCCACCGTTTCGCGGGAGCGGGACAGACGCTGGCGAACGGTTTCCATATGCTTGCGGTAGCTGCCGTCGCTCAAAAGGCCGAGCACAAGCTCCGCCGCCATGGCGGGGCCGCCGAAACAGGTGGCGATGCGCAGATCCGTGAGGCCTTCGATCCAGTCGGCAGGCGCTGCAACGAAACCGCAACGCATCGACGCGGAAAGCGACTTGGAGAAACTGCCGATATAGACGACGCGCGACAGCCCGTCGAAGGCGGCAAGCCGGGGCGCTGGCTCGACCTCGAAGTCGGCAAAAATGTCGTCTTCGATGATGGTCAGGTCGGCCTTTTCGGCAAGCAGCAAAAGCCGATGGGCAACCGCCGGCGAAAGCACCGCTCCGGTCGGATTGTGAAGCGCGGAATTGGTGATGTAGAGACGCGGCGAATGCCGGTCCAGCGCGTCGGCGAACCGCTCGATATCAGGCCCCGACGGGGTGTAGGGCACGCCGACGATCTTCACCTGATGCGCCCGCAGGAGCGCATGAAAATTGAAATAGCAGGGATCGTCCACCAGCACCGTGTCGCCCGGCTTCAGAAGGAAGCGGCAAAGAAGATCGATGGCCTGCGTGCCGGAATCGGTGAGCATGATCTGGCCCGGAGCCGCCTCGACGCCATGGCTGGCCATGCGGCGTGCAAGCAGTGTGCGCAGCGCCAGCGAGCCGAGCGGCGCTCCGTAATCGGCAAGCTTCTGCGGGGTCGCGCGGGAGAGCCGGCGCAGCGCACGGCGCAAGGCGTCTTCCGGCATCCATGAGGCAGGCAGCCAGCCGCAACCGGGCATCGACATGCGCGAACCGGAGGCAAGCGCCTGACGCGAGATCCATAAGGGGTCGACCTCGCGGTCGAGCGCCGGGCCGATTTCGGCCAGCGCCAGCGGCGCAAGCGGCGCGGTGACGAAGAAGCCGGCCCCCGGCCGCGAGCGGATCACGCCTTCGGCGGCAAGCCGGTCATAGGCCTCGACAACGGTGGATTTCGAAACTCCCATGGCGCGCGCGCAACTGCGGATCGACGGCAGCTTCGCCCCCGGCGTGAGCGTGCGATTGGCGATGCGCCCACGAATGGCGGACATGACGCCCTCAAGGCGTGTTTCATCGGCATTGCGCATGGATGTCAGCATCGCTGTACTGTCCGTTCGACCATTACAGTTTATTGAAATTGTACTGCATCGTCTCTGGCGCCGCCATGCCCCCTGCCCCACACAGGCAGGAGAAAAGGAGCATGGCATGAACAAGACGACGATCGGCTGGGCAAGCGGCTGGGCAAGCGGCCTACTGGGTGTGATCATCTTCAGCGGGTCGCTGCCGGCGACACGGGTGGCGGTGCTGGGTTTCGATCCGGTGTTTCTGACCGTAGCGCGCGCGTCGATTGCCGGGCTTCTGGGCGGGTTTCTTCTGCTGGCGTTTCGGGAAAACCTGCCCAAGCGAAGCGAGTTGAAAGGGCTGTTCATCGTCGCCATCGGCGTGGTGGTTGGTTTTCCCCTGCTGACGGCGCTGGCGCTCGAGCACATCACCTCAGCGCATTCCATCGTGTTCATCGGCCTTCTGCCGCTTGCGACCGCCATTTTCGGCGTCGTGCGCGGCGGCGAGCGCCCACGCCCGGCATTCTGGCTGTTCTCGGTGATGGGGAGCGCGCTTGTCGTGGGCTATGCGGCGAGCCAGGGCATGACCGCCTCCCCAAAGGGCGACCTCCTGATGCTGGCAGCCATCATCGTGTGCGGGCTCGGCTATGCGGAAGGCGCATCGCTTTCACGGAGAATGGGCGGCTGGCAGGTGATCTCGTGGGCGCTGGTTCTGTCGCTCCCGCTCATGCTGCCGCTGGCGCTCTACACCCTGCCGGCAGGGTTTGAAACGGTTGATAATGAGGCATGGTTGGGGTTTGGCTATGTGTCCGTCTTCAGCATGCTGATCGGCTTCATATTCTGGTATCGAGGGCTGGCGCTGGGCGGCACGGCGACGGTTGGGCAATTGCAGCTTTTGCAGCCCTTCTTCGGCTTCGCGCTGGCGGCGATGCTGCTGCACGAACCCGTAACGGCCGGCATGATGGCGGTCACCGCCGCCATCATTCTGTGCGTGGCCGGGGCCAGATTTTCCGCTGGGCGCTCATTTTCCGCCGGGCGCTCGGGCGCACCGGCGGCAGTTGGTCAAGATCTCAGGCGAAGCTCGACGTCTTGAGGAATTCGGCAAGGCGTTCGGTCTGCGGCTTCAGGAACATCACCTTCGGATCTCCCTCCTCGCCGATCACACCCTGGTTCATGAAGATGACGCGGGAGGAAACCTCGAAAGCGAAGCGCATTTCGTGGGTGACAAGGAGCATGCTCATGCCATCGGCGGCCAGATCCTTGATCACCTGCAGCACTTCGCCCACCAGTTCGGGATCAAGCGCGGACGTGACCTCGTCGAAGAGCATGAGGCGCGGGTTCATGGCGATGGCGCGGGCGATGGCAACACGCTGCTGCTGACCACCGGAGAGCTGGCCGGGGTAATGATCCGCGCGTTGTCCGAGACCCACACGGTCGAGCCATTTTTCCGCGACACTGCGCGCCTCGTCGCGCGCCATCTTCTTCACCTTGATCAGACCAAGCATGACATTGGAAGCGGCGGTCATGTGCGGGAACAGGTTGAACTGCTGGAAGGCCATGCCCGTCAGCGCGCGCTGGCGGGCGATTTCCTTCTCGCTCTTGCGGACGCGCACGCCGTTGCGCTCTTCGTAGCCGATGGGTTCGCCATCGATGAGGATGCGGCCGCCCTGAAAATCCTCCAGCATGTTGATGCAGCGCAGCATGGTTGTCTTGCCGGAGCCCGACGAACCGATGATCGAGATCACCTCGCCCTGCTGCATGGTGCAGTCGACGCCCTTGAGCACCTCCACCGAACCGTAGCGCTTGCGCAGGGCCTGAATTTCAAGAAGGTTCTTCGTCATGTCGGGTACTCTCAGGATGGAACAGACACCTTGCGCTCGACATATTTGCCGAAGCGCTCGATGGCGTAATTGATGGCGAAGTAGAGAAGGCCGGCCAGGAAATAGAACTCCAGGCTCATGAAATTGCGGGAGATGATCTCCTGCGTGCGGAGCAGAAGCTCGGCCACGCCGATGACGGACAGAAGCGTGGACGCCTTGACCATCTCCGCAGCCGTGTTCACCCAGGTGGGCAGCATCTGGCGCAGCGCCTGCGGCCACAGAACCGATGTGAAGGTCTGGCGGAAGGTGAGCCCGATGGCCCGGGCCGCTTCTGTCTGCCCGGCCGGAATAGCCTGCAGCGCGCCGCGCACGATTTCACCCACATGCGAGGAGCAGAAGACCGCCAGCGCAAACACACCCGCCTGAAACGCGTTCAGCTCAATGCCGATGGTGGACAGGATGTAGAAACTGGCGAGCACCAGAACGAGCACGGGCGTGCCACGGATGAAGTCCGTATAGGCGCGCACGACGAAGCGCAGCGGCCTGTTTCCATAGGTCAGCGCAAGCCCGACCAGAACGCCCAGCACGGAGCCAAGCGCGATGGCCAGAAGCGAGATTGAAACAGTCAGGCCAAGACCGCGCAGGAGCACGAAACGGGCAAGCCAGACCTGATCGAGAAATGCGAGAAACTCGTTCATCGGCTCACCTCGAAATCACGAGACGGCGCTCGACCATGCGCATGAGCGCGGCCAGCACCGTGCAGGTGGCGACATAGAGACAGGAAGCGACGATCCAGGTCTCGACCACACGGAAGGTTTCGACATTGATCTTGCGCGCCTCGAAGGTGAGTTCCGGCACCGCGATGGCTGCGGCCAGAGACGTGTCCTTGAAAAGCGAGATCAGCGTGGAAGAGAGCGACGGCAGCACATTTCTGAACATCAGCGGTATGACGATGGAGGTGCGGATCTGCATCGGCGTCAGCCCGATGGCGAGGCCCGCCTCCTTCAGACCGTTGGGGATGGACAGAAGGCCCGCGCGAAACACCTCCGCCAGATAGGCGCCGGAATAGATGGCGAGCGTTGCCACGAAGCTTTCGATCTTGCCCAGACGGACACCCATCTGCGGCAGCGCGAAATAGGAAAACAGGATCAGAACGAGGATCGGCAGATTGCGGATCATCGTGACGTAAAGCGCTGCCGGACGGCGCGCCCAGCCGCTTGTGGAGATGAGGCCAAAGGCCGTTACGAGGCCGATGACGGCGCCGATCAGGATCGCGCCAATCGCCAGTTCAAGGCTGAGCAGAAGCCCCCAGAGAAGCTGATCGAAACTGCGCCAGACGGCGGAAAAATTGAGTGTATAGCCCATATTGGTTCCCAGCCATGCAACAGGAACGAAGCAGGCGGCGATGTGCCGCCGCCTGCTCCCGTCCAGACGCGATGGTTATTTGTACTCTACGGGGAAACCGATCTGCGGCGGCTGAAGCTCCTTGCCGAACCAGGTCTTGAACGATTCAGCGTAAAAATTGAACTCGACCCCGGTCATCGCTTCGTGAAGCGCCGTGTTGACGAAGTGGAGCCAGTCAGAATCGCCCTGCGCCACGGCACAGGAATAGGACTGCGGGTTCCAGCCATAGCCGGCATCCGTATAGCGGCCCGGATTCTGCGTCATGTACCACGCCAGCGAAGACTGGTCTGTGGCAACCGCATCGGCCCGGCCGGATTCCAGCGCCTGATAGATAAGGTCGACGGATTCGTACTGATCGACCGAGGCCTCCGGCAAGGCCGCGTGAACCATGTCTTCGGCATAAACGTTCTGAAGCACGGAGACCGTAACGGACGAGCCGGCTTCCTTCAGCGCATCATAATCCGCATAGTCGCCATCGGCCTTCAGCATAAGGCCCACACCCTCACGATAATAGGGAATGGTGAAGGCAACCTGTTGGGCGCGCTCACCCGTTACCGTCATGAATTGGCAGGTGACATCGACTTTGCCGGTGGTGATGTTCGGGATGCGCGCATCCGAGGACTGCGTCACATATTCGATCTTGTCGGGATCACCGAACAGCGCCTTGGCGATGATCCGCCCCATGTCGACGTCGAAACCCTGGAGCTTGTCGTCCACACTCTTGAAATGCCAGGGCGCGTTGGTGCTGCCGGTGCCCAGAATGAGGTGACCGCGCTCCAGAACCTCATTAAGCTTGCCTTGATCCTGAGCGACCGCCGGTGCAGCGGCAGCCACCACTGCCACGGTGAGTAACAGTGATTTCGCATGCGATGAAATAGACATAGTGTGCTCCCCTGCTGATTGCCGTTAGTCCATTATTATGTAATAGTATCCATATTAATGGACTTCCGTATCAAGCCGTATCGTCGGCACCTTGTCAAGTCATCGGCGGCCCGGCTCCAATTGCGCGGCAAGCTGGCGGGACCACGCTGAGCGTTTTTGAGACGCAGGGCGACCGCTCGACCGAACCCATGCGGTCGGCATTGGTCGCAGGCCTTGAAAATTCACCGCTTCTGTCGTTTTCTCCATGCGACGATGCCTGCCGGCATGCCCCTGCCGACATCCAGACGCGGAAGAACAGCCTGTGACCTCCACCACACTCACAACCTTTGTCGGTGTTGCCCATCCCTGGATGTGTGACACGATGGGGCACATGAATGTGCGCCACTATGCGGCGATGTTCGATGACGCCAGCTTTCAGCTGCTCGGCCATCTGGCCGGTCCCGAGGCTATCAAGAACCGCGATCTTGGCTGGGCCGATGTGCGCAGCGAGACAGAATACAAGCACGAGACCGAAGCCGGCGCGCTTTTGACGATCCACTCCCATGTGACGCGTCTGGGGCGCTCGTCGGTGAGTTTCGAGCAGGTCATGACGGGAACGATCGATGGCATCGTGCGCGCCGTGAACCGCACGACGACGGTGCGCTTCGACCTGAAGGCGCGCCGCTCTGCCGAACTCGAAGCCGGCCTGCGCGCCCGCGGCGAAGCGCTGCTCGTCGCATCAGAATGAGGCCTTAGCGGTCGTAGACGCGTTCCTCGAACGCGGTTTCGGCAATCAGCGTCTGAAGCCCGGCGATCAACGCCTTCTCCGCCCGGTTCAGAACCTTTTCCGGATTGGTCAGCATGAAGATGTCGATCTGTGGCGGCCGGTCATAGGGCGGCAGACGCCAGAGCAGCCCGTCATCGACGTCGCGCCGCGCGACGTGCAGCGGCAGCGGGCCGATGCCGAGCCCGGCAAGGATCATGCGCCGCACCTCCTCAAGGCTTGAGGAAACGCCGACCACGCTGCTGTCCAGCTTGGCCTCGCTGCGCAACAGCGCCACCGGGCGCAGCGCATCGGATATGTGGTCCGTCTGGAACGAAACGGACGATTCGCCTTTCAGGTCGGCAAGAGTGAGTGCATCGCGCCCATAAAGGCGGTGGCCGGGGCCGCAGAAGAAGCCGAAGAACTCCCGATAGACCATCGTGTAGTCAAGCGCCGGATCGCGCTGGCTCACAAGGCACACACCGAATGAGGCACGCCGCTCGCGCACCTGTTTGGCCACATCCATGCTCGTCGAAACCGTGAGTGTGATGCTGGCGCGCGGATAGTTTTTGTGAAACTCGGCAAGCGCACGGTCGAAAAGGGGCGACACCACATGGCTTGCAAGGGCGATGTTCACATGCCCCGTCACCTCGTCCCTGATCCCGCGCATCAAGAGTGGCAATTGCGAGATAGCGCCAAAGGCCTCAATGCTCTGCTCATAGAGGAGTTCTCCTACCTCCGTCAGCTCAAAACGTGCAGCATCGCGTTCGACAAGCCGCCGGCCGACACGATCCTCGAGCCGTTTCAGCGCATTGCTGACACTGGGCTGCTTGAGTTTGAGCTGTTCGGCGGCGCGCGTGATGCTCTTCAACTCCGCGATCACCACGAAGGTGCGCAGGAGGTTCCAGTCGAGTTCCCAAACCAGTCTTTCGGCGCGCTGATCAACCATTCTCGAAATCTATGATTACCATTCCCATTATCTATTTGCGTAATGTTTCGGCAAACGCAATCATGAATCGGAACAACACGCCAAAAAAACAGAACAGCATTCGTCCAGAGGAACGGAGGATCCATTCTCATGTCCAAGCTATTGTCGCGTCTTTTTGCAGCCGCTCTCGGCTTCGCCGCCTGCTTCGGCGCGCTCCCAGCAAACGCCGGCGACCTGGAAGCGATCAAGGAAGCCGGCGAGATGAAAATCGCCATGTCGGGCCAGTATCCGCCCTTCAACTTCGTCAACGACCAGAACCAGGTGGTTGGCTTCGATGCCTCCATCGGCATGGAAATCGCAAAGCGCCTCGGCGTTCAGGGTGAGATCGTCACCACCGCCTGGGACGGCATCATCGCCGGCCTTCTGGCCAGCAAATACGACACCATTGTCGGCTCCATGACCATCACGCCGGAGCGCGAGAAGGTCGTGGACTTCGTCGGCCCGTACTACCATGCCGGCCGCGCCGTCTTCGTGATGGAAGATTCCGAGGTTCAGGCGCTCGATGATCTCAAAGGAAAGACGCTCGGCGTGACGCTGGGCGAAACCCACGAGAAGTGGGCACGCGAACAGGGTGGCTGGGACATCCGCACCTACAAGGGCCTGCCCGAGCTTCTGCTTGAGCTGAAGTCCGGCCGCCTCGACGCCATCGTCGTCGATAACATCCCCGTGCGTGTGGCCATCAAGGAAACCGGCGACAAGCTGCGCATGCTCGACACGCCGGACATTGAGGGCGGCGCAGTGGCCATCGGCATCGCCATCCGCAAGAACAGCCCCGAGCTGAAAGCCGCCATGCAGGAAGCGCTCGACGCGATGATGGAAGACGGCACCTACGAGAAGATCTCGATGGAATGGATCGGCAGCGACATCCGCTGATCCCGCAGTGACCATCCGGCCGGCGCGTTCCAGCGCCGGTCACCCCGCCTGCCCCTTTCCGGAGCTTCCGTATGGATTTCTCCCTGATGGTGCGCGTCTTCCCGTTCTTTCTGGAAGCCGCACTGGTCACCGTTCAGATTTCAGCGCTGGCGCTCGTTCTGGGCCTTGCCGCCGGTTCGCTTGGCGCCGCCGCCAAACTGTCCCGCTCGCGCACCCTTCGCATGATCGGCACGGTCTATGTCAGCATTTTTCGCGGCACGCCCTGCCTGATCCAGCTCTTCATTCTCTATTTCGGCGGTCCGCAGATCGGCATTCATCTCGACGCCTTTGCCGCCGGCGTCATCGGTCTTGGCCTCAACATCGGCGCCTATATGGCTGAATCGATCCGTGGCGCGATCCTCTCCGTGGACAAGGGCCAGACGGAAGCCGCGCGCACCATCGGCTTCGGCCGGGCGCAGACCATGCGCAAAGTGGTGCTGCCGCAGGCCGCCCGTCTGATGATCCGCCCGCTCGGCGTCAACACGGTCGCGCTGGTGAAGGGCTCCGCCCTGGTCTCGACCATCTCCGTGGTGGAACTCACCTACACCGCGCAGCGCTTCATCGGCTCCACCTACAAGCCGTTCGAGATCTTCGGCGTCGCCGCCCTTCTCTACATGATCATCGTCTATGCCGTTGCGCGTGTCGTCGACCCGCTCGACCGCCGCTACGCGCTGAGCTGAGGGAGCGACCAATGCAAGGTTTGGATTTCAGCGTCGTCACTCCCTATCTCGGCCTCCTGTGGATGGGTGTCTGGTGGACCATCGTTCTCACCGTCACATCGTCCATACTGAGCTTCTTCAGCGGCATTCTGTTTGCCGTCGCCGTGCTCTACGCCCCGGCGGTCATCGCCTATCCCGTGCGCTTCTTCATGTGGCTGTTCATGGGCACGCCGCTGCTTCTGCAGCTCTTCCTGATCTATTTCGGCCTCGTGCAGATCGGCATCGACATTCCCGCGCTTGGCGCAGGCATTATCGGCCTTGGCCTGCACTTCGCGGTCTACAATGCCGACATTCTGCGCGCCGGCATCACCGCCGTCGATCCGGGGCAGTCAGAAGGCGCGCGCAGCATCGGCTTCGGCCGCTGGCAGACGCTGCGCTACGTCGTCATCCCGCAGGCCGTGCGCAACACCGCGCCGCCCATCGGCAACAACATGATCGCCCTCCTGAAGGAATCCTCGCTGGTCTCGGTCATCGGCATCGCCGAACTGGTCCACGCCGCCCAGCTCGCCATCAGCGAAACCTTCCGTCCGTTCGAATTCTACATCACGGCCGCCGCGCTCTACTACATCCTGAACCTCGTTCTGGAAGCGGGCCTGCGGCAGGTCGAAAAGAAAGTGGAGGTCTCTCGATGAGCACCCGCAACCCCATGGTCGAGGTCAAGGACGCCCGCAAGGCCTATGGCTCCTTCGAGGTTCTGAAAGGCATCGACCTTTCCGTCGAGCGCGGCCAGATCGTCGCCATCATCGGCCCCAGCGGCTCCGGCAAGAGCACGCTCCTGCGCTCCATCAACCATCTCGAAACGCTCAATGGCGGCGAGGTCTGGCTCGATGGCGTTCAGGTCAACCAGCCGCTCACCGGACGCGCCTTCGAGCGCCACATCAATGCGGTGCGCCAGCAGATGGGCATGGTGTTCCAGCACTTCAACCTGTTCCCGCACCTCACCGTGTACGACAACATCGCCATGGGGCCGATCATCCTCAAGGGGATGAGCAAGGCCGCAGCGCGCGAACTCACGCTGGAGCTTCTTTCCAAGGTCGGCCTCGCCGACAAGATCGACGCCTATCCCTCCCGCCTGTCTGGCGGCCAGAAGCAGCGCGTGGCCATCGCCCGTGCGCTGGCCATGCAGCCCAAGGTGATGCTGTTCGATGAAGCCACCTCCGCGCTCGATCCCGAGCTGGTCGACGAGGTGAACATGGTGATGAAGCAGCTCGCCGCCGAGCACATGACCATGCTGATCGTCACCCATGAAATGCGCTTTGCCGGCGAGGTCGCCGACCGCGTCCTGTTCATGGATGGCGGCGTCGTGGTGGAGGAAGGCCCGCCCGGCGAGATCTTCACCGCCCCCAAGCAGGAGCGCACCCGTTCCTTCCTCAAGAAGTATCTTGCCGCCTGAGACCATGCATATCATCGAAACCGAGTTCCCCGATTTCGGGCTGACGCCAGAGCAACGCCGCGAGGCGGTTCTGGGCCACTATTACGAAATTCCAGGCATGGACGGCGCACGCGGCGAAATCTGGTGCTACACCGATGCCTATGCCTATCCGCCCGGCGCGACGGTCAATCTGCATGTCAGCGCGACCGCTTCCCGATACCGGCTGGAGATCGTGCGCGACGGCGCGACCGAAACCCCTGTCCTGTCGCAGGACGGCCTTGCCGCCGCCTGGCAGGACACGCCCGACCAGTGCTCCGTCATCGGTTGCGGCTGGTCCGTCTCCCATGCGTTCCGCATCGGTGAGGACTGGCCGTCGGGCGCTTATCGCATCGCGCTGACGGCAGAGGGCCGCGACGGCAACGCCATCACCTGCCACCATGTGTTCATCGTGCGCCCGCTTGCCGGTCGCAAGCCCGGCCGCGTCCTGCAGGTCGCCGCCACCGGCACCTGGACCGCCTACAACACCTGGGGCGGCTCCAACCACTATCAGGGCATCACCGGCCCCGGACGCAATCAGTATGCGCCCATGGTCAGCACCGAGCGCCCGTTTTGCCGTGGCTTCGCAGTTCTGCCGGAGAGTGCGCCACGCGTGCCGCTGGAGATCTACACCCCGCCGGCTGCACCCCCGCGCTATCCGCACATGGAATGGGCCTATGCCAATGGCTATTCCAAGAAATACGCCTCCGCCGGCTGGGCGAGCTATGACAGCCACTTCTTCCGCTGGGCGGAACGCACCGGCTACGCGGTCGATCTGGCGAGCCAGCACGAGCTGCACTTCACGCCGGAAATCCTCGACGGCTATGACTGCGTGGTCTTCGTCGGCCATGACGAATACTGGACATGGGAGATGCGCGATGCTGTCGATGCCTATGTCGAGAACGGCGGCAGGGCGGCCCGTTTCGCCGGCAACTTCATGTGGCAGACGCGGTTTGAAGACGATGGCAAGAAGCAGGTCTGCTACAAATACCGCGCGCGTGCGGAAGACCCGGTCTATCAGTCGGAAGACAAACGCCGCACCTCCGGCTGCTGGGAAGCGGAAGAGACCGGGCGGCCAGCCGCACGCACATTCGGCCTCAACGCCCTGCGCGGCCTTTATGTGGGCTGGGGCGGCTGCGCGCCGCGCGGCGTGCGCGGGTTCCCCGTCTACCGGCCCGAGCACTGGGCCTTCGCCGGAACCGGCATCTATTACGGCGACCTGCTGGGCGCGGATGGTCACGCCTTCGGCTACGAAGTGGACGGGCTCGACTATGTGATCCGCGGCGGCCTGCCTGAGCCGACGGAGGATTCCGGTGCGCCCGAAGGGCTCGAGATCCTGGCGCTCGGCATGTCCTCCCTCAAGGAGGAGAGCGCCGACATTCCCGCCGACGACCAGTTTCTCTCCGACGCAGACGCAAAGTTCGTCGCCGAAACGCTGGTCGGCAACCAGTCCGACGAGGCCGTGAACCGCATCAAGCGCGGCTCGGGCATGATCGTCAATTTCCCGCGCGGCCGTGGCGAGGTGTTCCACGCCGGAAGCTGCGAATGGGTGGCCGCGCTGAAACGCGGTGACGCGATGGTCGAGCGCGTCACATCGAATGTCCTCGACCGTTACCTCTCCCGCTGAGCGAGACACGCCATGCAGAACACATCTTCGACACAACGCCCCCCGTCTCACCTCTTCTACCAGTCGCGCCTGCGCAGGCCGCTGGTGGACCGCGCCGAGGGCATCTATCTGTGGGATCAGGAAGGCCGCCGCATGATCGACGGGTCGAGCGGCGCGATGGTCGTCAATATCGGCCACGGCAACCGCAACGTGCTCGACGCGATGAAGCGCCAGATGGACCGCGTGACCTTCGCCTATCGCCTGCATTTCGAGAATGAGCCGGCGGAAGAGCTCGCCCGTATGGCGGCGGAACGCCTGCCGGAAGGCATGGACCGCATCTTCTTCGTTTCCGGTGGTTCCGAAGCAGTGGAATCCTGCATCAAGCTTGCCCGCCAGTGGGCGCTTGCCGTGGGCCAGAGCGAACGCTGGAAGGTGATCTCGCGCTTCCCCTCCTATCATGGCGGAACGCTGGGCGCGCTTGGCGTGACCGGCTATGCGGCACTCAGCGACCCGTTCTCGCCGATGATGCGCGAGATGCCGAAAATCCCCGCCCCCACCGCCTATCTCGACCGCGACAATCTCACGATGGAGCAGCGCGGCATCAAATATGCCGACATGCTGGAAGAGAAGATTCTGGCCGAAGGCCCGGAAAGCGTGCTGGCCTTCATCATGGAGCCCATCGGCGGCGCTTCGACTGGCGCGCTGGTTGCGCCGGACAGCTATTTCCCGCGCATCCGCGAGATCTGCGACCGCTACGGCATTCTCCTCATCCATGACGAGGTGATGAGCGGCGTGGGGCGCACGGGCAAATTCCTCGGCGGCGATCACTGGAACTGCAAGCCGGACCTGATCGCCCTCTCCAAGGGCTTTGCCTCCGGCTATTGTCCGCTAGGCGCGATGGCCGCCCCTTCCCGCCTCGTGAAGCCCGTTCTGGATGCCGGCGGTTTCCAGCACGGTTTCACCTATGCCGGCAATCCGCTCGCCTGCGCAGCCGGTGTCGCAGTGCTCAACGAGATCGACCGTCTCGGCCTGATCGACAATGCGGCCCGGATGGGCGAGGTTCTGAAGGGCGAGCTCGAACGGCTCTCCGAGCGCTTCCCCTTCATCGGCGACGTGCGCGGCAAGGGGCTTCTGCTCGCTGCAGAGTTCGTCTCCGACCGGGAGACGATGAAGCCCCTGCCCAAGGAGCTGAACGCACATCAGCGCATGGTCGACATGGCCTATGAGCGCGGGCTCATCATTTATTCCAGGCGCACGCGCGGCGGGGTCGAGGGCGATCACTTCCTCGTCTGCCCGCCCATGATCGTCACCAGCGAGGAGATCGGCTCCATCACGGCCATTCTGGGCGACACGCTCGAAGCGCTGGCCGCCGAACTCGATCTCCCCATCAACCGCTGAGCTGCACCATGACCAAAGACACAAAGACCGATGGCATGAAGAAAAAGCCGGGCCGCAAGGTCGTCGTGACCTGCGCGGTCACCGGCTCCGTGCACACGCCCTCCATGTCGCCCCATCTGCCGATCACGCCCGACCAGATCGCCTCCGAGGCCATCGCGGCGGCAGAGGCCGGTGCGTCGATCCTGCATCTGCATGCCCGCGACCCCGAGGATGGCCGCCCCTCCGCCGACCCGGCGCTGTTCATGCAGTTTCTCCCGCGCATCAAGCAGTCGACCGATGCGGTGGTGAACATCTCCACCGGCGGCTCCTCGCTGATGAAGCTGGAAGACCGCATCGCCGCAGCGCTGCGCGCCGAGCCCGAAATGTGCTCGCTCAACATGGGCTCGATGAATTTCGGCCTCTTTCCGGCGCTGGAAAAGAAGACCGACTGGCAGCACGACTGGGAGCCGCAGCTTCTGGAGGCGACGCGCAGCTCCATCTTCCAGAACACCTTCGCCGACATGGAGAACATCCTGACCCGGCTCGGACAGGGCTGCGGCACGCGGTTCGAGTTTGAGTGCTACGATGTCGGCCACCTCTATTCGCTGGCCTATTTCCGCGATCGCGGGCTGGTCTCCGGGCACCTCTTCATTCAGTTCGTTTTCGGCGTTCTGGGCGGCATCGGCCCGGACCCGGAAAACCTCACGCACATGAAGCGCATTGCCGACAAGCTTTTCGGCGATGATTACAGCTTCTCGGTTCTGGCCGCCGGCCGGCACCAGATGCCGATGATCACCATGTCGGCGGCCATGGGCGGCAATGTGCGTGTCGGACTGGAGGACAGCCTGTACAATGGACGTGGCGAACTGGCGCGTTCCAACGCGGATCAGGTAAAACGCATCCGAACCGTTCTGGAGGCCCTTTCACTGGAGATCGCCTCTCCTGCCGAGGCGCGCGACCTGCTTGGCCTCAAGGGAGGCGACCGGGTCGCATTCTAGAGCAATTCCAGGAAAAGTGGGAACCGGTTTTCCGTCCGGAACTGCGCAGAAACGCTCCAAGGAGTACCCCATGCCGAATCACGCCACCCCCTCCACCAGCGTCTCGATCCGCCTCGCAACGGAGGATGACGCAGAGACAATCCATCAGGCCATCATGGACCTCGCCGTTTATGTCGGCGAACAGGACCACGCGGTCGCGCAGATGGAAGATTTCCGCCGCTTCGGCTTCGGGCCGGACGCCGCCTTCTCCTGCCTGATCGCAGAGAGCGACGGGACATTTGCAGGCCTCAGCCTTTTCTTCCCCGTGTTCTCCACCTGGCTCGGCAAACCCGGCGTCTATGTGCAGGATCTCTACGTCTCGCCAGAAGCGCGCGGGCGCGGCGTGGGCGAGGCCCTGCTGGCCGCCACGGCAACCTGGTCGCGCGAACGTGGCGGGGTCTATCTGCGGCTCTCGGTATACGCAGACAACCACAACGCAAAGGCATTCTATGCCCGACTGGGCATCGGCTGGAATGAGAACGAGCACGCGCACGCTGCCTATGGGGCAACCTTTGAAGCGCTGGCCAGCCGACAGGCAAGACAGGAGTGATGATGAAAGCCTTCTACGCCGTAGAGCAGAAACAGCACAATCCGAAAGCCTTCCTCTCCAGCGGTGCGCCGCAGCCGAACCCGGAGCAGCCCGAGCGGACCGAACGTCTTCTTCTGGGTGCGAAGGCCGCGGGCTGCGCCATCGAGCGTCCCCGCGAGCATGGGCGCGGTCCCATCGCCGCCATCCACACGCCGGAATATCTGGACTTTCTGGAGCACATCTACACACGCTGGCAGCGCATTGAGGGCGCATCCGAAGAGGTGATCCCGAACATCCACCCGCTTGGCCGCAATGGCCGCTACCCGGCCTCCGCCGTGGGACAGGCCGGCTACCACATGGCCGACACCGCCTGCCCCATCTCCGCCGAGACCTGGGACAGCGCCTGCTGGAGCGCGTGGAGTGCGGCGGAAGCCGCCGAAGCCGTGATGAGCGGCGCGCCCGCCGCCTATGCGCTCTCGCGCCCGCCCGGCCACCACGCCTTTGCCGATGCCGCCGGCGGCTTCTGCTTCTTCAACAATTCGGCAATCGCCGCGCAGCATCTTCGGAAACAGGCTGCCCGCGTCGCCATTCTCGATGTCGACCTGCACCACGGCAATGGCACGCAGGGCATTTTCTATGCCCGGCCCGACGTGCTCACCGTCTCCATCCATGCCGACCCGGTGCGCTTCTACCCCTTCTTCTGGGGACACGCCGACGAGCGCGGCGAAGGACCGGGCCTTGGCTACAATCTCAACCTGCCGCTGCCCCGCAAATCGGGCGATGAAGCCTTTCTGGAAGCGCTTCAGCCCGCCTTCCGCCGCATCCGCGCTTTTGCGCCGGACGCGCTGGTCGTGGCGCTCGGCCTTGATGCGTTCGAGGGCGACCCCTTCGGCGGACTGTCCGTCAGCACGCCGGGCTTCGCCCGCATGGCGGAGGCGATCTCCAGCCTCGGCCTGCCGAGCGTGATCGTCCAGGAAGGCGGCTATCTCTGCGATGCGCTATCAGACAATCTGACTGCATTCCTCACTGGCTTCGCGTCGCAATAGCGAAAAAAGCATCGAGCTGCCCTTCGCATAGGCAGCATGGCGGACTTCCGTTTCGGTTCACGCTAATATGATTGGGATCACGCAGGAGCGATACCTACATCAGGCTCCGCGGGCGTGGAGTTTCCCTTCCATCGCCCGATATGAACACAGAACGAACGATCAGGAAGCCGGAGCTGCCAATGAACTACAAGAAGACCGACGAAGCCTTGGCCCGCCTCACCCCGGAGCAGTATCACGTGACGCAGAAGAGCGGCACGGAACGCCCAGGAACGGGCGAATACCTGAACAACAAGGAACCGGGAATCTATGTCGACATCGTTTCCGGAGAACCCCTCTTTGCAAGCAGCGACAAATATGAGTCAGGCTGCGGCTGGCCGAGCTTCACAAAACCCATCGTGCCCGCCAATGTGAACGAACTGCGGGATACATCCCATGGTATGATCCGCACGGAAGTGCGTTCCACGCATGGCGACAGCCATCTCGGGCATGTCTTTGAAGACGGACCGAGAGACCGCGGCGGCCTGCGCTACTGCATCAATTCAGCGGCGCTGCGCTTTGTTCATCGTGATGCGATGGAGGCAGAGGGCTACGGTGACTATCTGGACCAGGTGGAGGATGTAGAATGACGGAACGCGCTGTATTGGCCGGTGGCTGCTTCTGGGGCATGCAGGACCTCATCCGCAGACTGCCCGGCGTCGTGAGCACACGTGTCGGTTATACCGGAGGCGACGTGCCGAACGCCACATATCGCAACCATGGAACCCACGCGGAAGGGATCGAGATCATTTTCGATCCCGAGAAGACGAGCTATCGCCACCTGCTGGAGTTCTTCTTTCAGATCCACGATCCGACAACGGTGAACCGCCAGGGCAATGATGTCGGCATGTCGTACCGCTCGGCGATCTACTATGAGAACGACGAGCAGAAGCGCGTGGCGGAAGAGACCATCGCCGACGTGAATGCGTCGGGCCTCTGGCCGGGCCAGGTGGTTACGGAGCTGGAGCCGGTCGGTGACTTCTGGGAAGCCGAGCCCGAGCATCAGGACTATCTGGAGCGCTATCCCAATGGCTATACATGCCACTTTCCGCGGCCAGGCTGGGTTCTGCCCAGACGCGACGCGGCCGAATAGCTTTACGAGAGCCCGCCCTCAAGGCCAAAATCACTCACTCCTCCGGTGTTCGCCGGGGGAGTTTTTTTATGTGCTGCAGCTGGCGTTCCAGTCAATGTCAGTTCAGGGCCGCCGATAAGGCACTGTCCATTCCGGCGCGGTGTGAGGCGTTGCCCAGGAAGACGGTCGGGCTGGACTTCTCCCGGCCGGAAAACCAACTGACAATGCCTATACTGAAACGTTCAAAAATCGTCTGCACCAGGATCGACAATAAAAGGTTGGACTACAATGAACGGCCACACAGCTCGATTGGCAACAAGACCCCGAACGAGTTCATGAAATCCATCGGAGCAACCCCTCACCCGGGTTAGCGCTGCCGCGCTGCTATGCTTTCCAGTGAGAGCATCGGATGACTGAACAGAAATTGCCGCAACGGAAGTCCGGATCTTTATCCGCAATCACGTCAGCTTTGACGTTTCCGAAGGTGGTGTTCGGCTTGTGTTTGATCCCGTCGTAGAACGCCTGAATTATATCTTCCTTGAACTGTGAAGTTCGCGGAAAAGCCGCGACAACCGCATCTCGAATGGCATCGGGATACTGATCGTAGGTCAGGCCAAGCACATCCATCTCCACGCCGGCGGTGGTCAGGGCAATTACGGGATGCATAAATTCGGGCACGCCCGGCGTGGTGTGCAGCGCAATGCCTGCCCAGACTTTCTCAATGTCCGAGGCATCCACATTATAGCTTTGAAGAAAATCCCGGGCCGCGTTCGCGCCATCGACTTCAAAGCGAAGATTATCGCTGCTGTGAGATGGCATGAGGCCAACATCGTGGAACATAGCGGCCGCATAAAGCAGTTCGGGGTTAAAGGTGAGGCCACGCTGTTGGCCGGCAAGAGCACCGAAAAAGAAGACGCGGCTGGAATGGTTGAACAAAAGCTCGCTTTCGGTGTCGCGAATAAACTCCCTGATGGCACAGCCAAGACGGCTGTCAGGTACTGATATTCCGTTTACGCTGACAGGGTGAGAAATGTCCGTCATCATCTGTCCTCCTTCGAGACAGCGCGCCTGGCGATCCACGGTCCATGCGGCCAGGGATGCAAAGCGTCGTCCTTTCTGTTGCTTGCTCAGTTATCGAGCCGAGTTTGATTGGCTGCAATCACCACGATCATGGATTTTCTGCCAGTTTGGCCGTATAATCTGCCTGGCCCTCGTCTTTTGGGGACTGCGAAGACAGAGTGCGGGCTATGCCGACAAGAGATGTAGCGTTGGTCATCCACGAGGGAGTGCAGTGCCTCGATGCTGCTGGCCCGCTTGATGTTTTCGCCGAAGCAAATGGCTTTCTGGAAGAGGGAGATGGCTACCGTTGCCTGATCCTGGCCGAGACGACCGCGCCCCTCCGTGCTTCCAACGGAATGTCCTTGGCTGCACATCTCAGTTTTGAAGAGGCCGGCCGAGCTTTTCACACTGTGCTCGTCGCCGGAGGGCCGGGATTACCGGAACATCCACCGGATGAGGCCATGTCGATGTGGCTGCGGGAGTGGGGTACAAAAGCAGAGCGATATGGCTCGATCTGCACAGGCGCGTTCGCTCTTGGCCACGCCGGATTGCTCGATGGAAGGCTCGTCACAACTCATTGGCAGAATGCCGACAATCTAGCGAACAAATTTCCTGCCGCGCGCGTAGAGCATGACCGCATCTTTGCCCGCGATGGTCGTCTTGTGACATCGGCCGGCGTAACGGCCGGCATCGACCTTGCGCTGGCGCTCGTTGGAGAAGATCACGGCGAGCAGATAGCTCTTGCTTGCGCAAAGCGCCTGGTGGTCGTGGCACAGCGTCAGGGCGGCCAATCCCAATTCAGCCCGTTTCTATTGCCATCGAGCGATCCAATGACACCACTGGGTAAAGTCCAGGCCTATGTCATGGAGAATTTGAACGAGCCATTTCCGGTGGAGCGCCTCGCCATCATTGCCGGAACAAGCACACGCACCATCGCCCGGCTTTTTGTGAAAGAACTTGGGGTCACGCCGCGCGATTTCATCGAAAGCATCCGCCTGGATCAGGCCCGCAATCTACTCGAGGCAACCAATCTTGCACTCAAGGCGATAGCATTTGACTGTGGCTTCGGCACCCCGGAGCAGATGCGCAGCGTCTTCCAGCGCAGGCTGGGATTAAGCCCGCTGCGTTATCGTGAAAACTTCCAGCCAGCGCGGCCTTCGGGAGCCCCATAGCATGGAAAATCCGCCACGCCGAAAATCCGTTGTCACCGATCCCATTGAATCGGCGATTTGCACGTTTGGTGCATGTAAAACAAAACCCCGCGAACCGTTTGGTTTAGCGGGGTTTTGTTTTGATATTGGTTGCGGGAGCGCGCAGCCGTCGATACCAGCAGGGCCTTTTCCAAGCGGCAGCATATCCGGCCAGGATAGTCCAGGTTTGCTTTCAACAGCGCGCTGAGTGGATAGGCACTATCCCCGGTCCCAGCGATGGCACGAAAAGACTACGGGCCTCACACTCGGATCGACATAGAGAGCCGTCCAACTGAGGAAGCAATCACCAGGTTTTGAAATAGGTCGTCCTTGTCGAGCCAGTCTGCGAACGGCCTGGCCCTCATCGGACTGGTGCATGCAGGCTGAGGTGGCATCATTGCAACGTCCCGGAGACGCGCCGGCCGCTCGTGGCGCGCCCTTCGGTTCGACGGCCGGAATCAAGGTAAGACGGGCAGATCGGGATGGTTCTTTAGCAGCTGTTTGCGAACACACCGAATCATTGGCAGGATGATCTCGGGCGGGGCTCAACGTCTGCTTCACACCGACAGAACAGCTGAGAAGATCTCGACACTGACAGCTCTACGCTGCGCTGATCATGGCGCCAACGGCCCGCTCGCCGAAAACCCAGCCGATGCCGATCAGGACCGGGCGGCCGGTTGCAGGGCTATGGTCTTCCGACGCGAGCCGAGCGAGATCGATGGTCATTAGCGACTGCTCTGGGCCGCCGACGGCGAAGGCGATCACCACGGGCGTCCCGGGAGCAAGCCCGAGTTCGATCAGACGCCTGGCGATCTCTCCTCCAGTCCGCCCGCCCATATAGAAGATCGTCGTGGCGGAAGGATCGGCCAGCGCCCTCCAGTCCAGATCGTCCGGCAGCCCGCCATGGCGTGAATGCCCGGTGACAAGACGCACCGACCTGGCGTGGTCGCGATGGGTCAGGGATACGGCCAGGGCAGCGGCCATGGCACTGGCGGCCGTGATGCCGGGCACGACGTCGACTGCGATTCCGTGCGCCCGCAGCATGGCGATCTCTTCTCCGGCGCGGCCAAAGATCATGGGATCCCCCGATTTCAGCCGCACCACGCGCTTGCCTTTCCCGGCAAGGCTGAGCATCAGGGCATTGATGTCATCCTGTCGGCAACTCGCCTTTCCGCCGCGCTTGCCGACAAGGATGCGCTTCGCCTCCCGGCGCGCCAGCTCCAGCACATCGTCCGAAACAAGATCGTCGAACAGGATCACATCCGCCGCTTGCAGCGCGCGCACGGCCTTGAGCGTGAGAAATTCCGCATCGCCGGGCCCCGCCCCCACAAGGGTGACCGTACCGGTCGAAGCCCGCCCGGCACCGGCAAGTCGCTCGATTTCGCCGGCAATCTCTCCGATGTCGTGTCCCGCAGGAGGCGCGTGGAAGGCGCGGTCGACGAAGGCTTCCCAGAAGGCGCGGCGCGGCGTGCCGGGTGCGAGCCTTTGCATCACGATGGCGCGCAGACCTGCAGCAAGCTCCGCCCAGACAGCGACAAAAGGCGGAAGCAGGGTCTCTATGCGTCGCCTGATCGCCTGTCCCAGAACCGGTGCCGCCCCGGCGGTGGAGACGCCGACGACAACGGGCGAACGATTAACGATGGTGCCGAACTGGAACTGACAGAAGCGCGGCCGGTCGATCACGTTCGCCGGCACTCCCGCGGCTTGCGCGACGTCAGCAAATTCGGCGGCTTCTCCATCGTCCTCGGCATCGCAAATAGCCACGGCCGCATCGAGGAGGTCGTCCTCCACCCAGCGCCGGCGGTGAAGGATGAAGGACCCGGCGGCGGCGCCCTCTCGCAAAAGATGCTCGAACGTATCGCAAAGGGTTTCCGCATGGACATGGACCACCGCGCCACTTGCCGCCAGAAGTTCCGCTTTCCAGGCGGCCGCCGCCGTGCCGCCCGCCACGACCGCCCGTTTTCCCGAAAGATCGAAGAAGACTGGGAGAACTGCGAGCGGCGCCATACGCGCCGGAGATTGCTCACTCGGCTGCCTGGAGGCGATGTGCATCGATAATCCCCTTGATTTCCGCGCGGCAGGAGCCGCAGTTTGTTCCCGCCGACAGCGACCTGCCGACGGCCTCGACCGTGGTGCAGCCCGATCGCACCGCTGTGGCGATCTGATTGATGCCGATCCCGAAGCACGAGCAGACCATGGCACCTGCGTCCGGACGGTCCGTCCCGCCCCTGCCCGCGACCACGCGGGAGCGGGAATGCGGGTCCGCATGGCTTTCGGAAAATTGCCCGCTCACCCATTCCCGGGCGACGGCGACAGGTTTCCGGGAAAGATAGAGCGCACCGAGAAGCCTCGCATTTTCGAAGGCCGCCATGCGATGGTCGCCCCGCCGGGCATCGCAATAGGCAAGAATCTCGACATCATCGTCGTGGCCGCTCAGCACCAGCAGGCGGCGGAAGAAGGCTTCTTGCTCCGGCGTGTCATTCCTGACCGCAAGCTCGACCCGCCAGCCGCCATCGACCCGCGCGAGCGCCCAGTAGTCCAGGCCCTCAGTGTTCGGACGCCGCACGCAGATGGCGAAGCCGTAGCAACCCGCCTCAAATCGTTCGAGGCGTACGGGGACATTCTTGGAAGCCGGCTGCCCCGAAAGTGGATCCGTCACCGGAGCGACCAGCGCACACACGCGGGCGAGCGCCGCGAACTCAGCGGTCCAGTGCATCGGCACGAAAACCGAACCCGGCCTTTGCCTTGGCGTGACGAGCGCCCGCACCACCGCTGCGCCATGCCGGCTCTCGACGCGGACCAGGTCGGCATCGCCGATGGACAACCGGGCGGCGTCCCGAGGGTGGATCTCGGCGAAGGGCTCGGCCATATGCGCCGAAAGGCGTGCGCTCTTTCCGGTGCGCGTCATCGTATGCCAGTGATCACGTACGCGGCCCGTGTTGAGGGTCAGGGGAAACGCCTCGTCGGTCATGGCGGCACGGGACGGACGGGGCGCGACGAAGCGCGCCCTGCCATCACCGGTGAAAAACCCTCCGTTCGCGAAGAAACGCCTTTGCGCCGGCTGCCCTCGCCGCTCCTGGGGGCCCTGGGGCCATTGGAAGGGCCGCAGATCCTGATAGTCCGCGTCTGACACGTCCTGATAGGCGCCGATGTCGAAATCGCGCTTGCCACCGTTTTCGAAAGCAGAAAGCGCGGCGTGTTCCCGGAAGATCTCGGCCGCAGTATCATAGGCGAATGCCTCGCCAAACCCCATCCGCCGGGCCACCTCCGCAATCTGCCACCAGTCCGCACACGCCTCGCCGGGAGCCGGGAGGAAGGCGCGCTGGCGCGAAATGCGCCGCTCGGAATTGGTGACCGTGCCGTCTTTTTCGCCCCAGGCCGTGGACGGCAGTTTCACGTTGGCATGGCGGATCGTGTCCGTCTTTTCAGCCACGTCCGAAACGACGACGAAGGGACAATCCCGCAACGCCTTCGCCACCGCATCGGCATCCGGAAGACTGTCTACGGGGTTGGTCGCCATGATCCAGATGGCCTTGATCCGGCCGTCGGCGACGGCCCTGAACATCTCCACGGCCTTGAGGCCGGGTTTGTCCGCCATATGCGGCGCGTTCCAGAAACGCTGGACGAGGGCCCGATGCCCAGCATCTTCGAGCGCCATGTGCGCGGCCAGCATGTTGGCGAGCCCGCCCACTTCCCGCCCACCCATGGCATTGGGCTGTCCGGTAACCGAGAACGGGCCCGTGCCCGGCCGCCCGAGACGTCCCGTGGCCAGATGGCAATTGATGATCGCATTGACCTTGTCGGTTCCACACACGGACTGGTTGACGCCCTGGCTGTAGACCGTGACGACTTTTTCCGTGGTGGCGAAAAGACGATAGAAGGTCTCCAAATCTTCCGGGGCAAGCCCTGTTTCTGCTGCAACCCACGCATTGTCGAAGCCTGCCGCCGCTGCAAGCGCTTCATCGAAGCCGCTCGTATGCCGGTCGATGTACTCCCGGTCCGTCGCGCCAACCGCAGCAAGGTAACACAGCAGACCGGTGAAGAGAGCCGCGTCACCATCCGGTGCGATTGCGAGATGCAGATCTGCGATGCCGGCGGTCGCCGTGCGGCGGGGATCGATCAGAACGACCTTCATCGAAGGCCGCTTGTCCCTGGCTGCGGCCAGCCGCTGATAGAGGACCGGATGGCACCAGGCGAGATTGGAGCCCACCAGCACGACGAGGTCGGCAAGCTCCAGATCCTCATAGGTGCCGGGCACGGTATCGGACCCGAACGCTCGTTTGTGGCCTGCAACCGACGAGGCCATGCACAGGCGGGAGTTGGTGTCGATATTGGCGGCGCCGATGAAGCCTTTCATCAGCTTGTTGGCGACGTAATAGTCCTCGGTGAGGATCTGTCCGGAAACGTAGAGGGCGACCGAGTCCGGGCCGTGCCGCTCAATGGTCTCGCGAAAACGATCAGCGACCGTGCTGAGCGCCTCGTCCCATGAGGCTCGCCGCCCGCCGATCTCGGGATGGAGGAGTCTGTCGTCGAGCGCCAGCGTTTCGCCCAGCGCGGATCCCTTGGAGCACAACCGGCCGAAATTCGCCGGATGGTCGGGATCGCCGGCGATCGCCACCGAGCCATCCGGCTGCGGCGTCGCCAGGACCCCGCAGCCGACACCGCAATAGGCGCAGGTCGTGCGGACAGTGTCAGCCATGGTCGCAGCTTTCCGCAACCGCTGCTGCGGAGCCGCAGGGCAGCGCCAGAAGGATCCGCTGGCCTTCCAACCGCACCGCAAACGTCGCCGTGCCACCCTCGTCTGCGCCCTGCGCCCTGCCCGTTTCCAGCGAGATGATCCAATTGTGCAGCGGGCAGGTGACACAGCCATCGTGCACGATCCCCTGGCTGAGCGGCCCTGCCCTGTGGGGACACTTGTCCTCCATGGCAAACACCCGGTCGTCGGCCGTGCGGAACACGGCGATGGTCATGTCCCCGTTCCTGACGCAGCGTGCGCCGCGCTGCGGGATGTCGTGCAGCGTGCCGATCGAAACCCATTCCTGTCCGGTCATCCTCATCACTCAGCCGCCTCCAGAGAAAGCGTCGCCATCGGCCTGAACTCGTGCTTGTCCTTGCCGGATACGCGCTCCGACCAGGGATCGACCTGAGCGAATCTCTGGGAGAAAACGAAGCGGTCGAAATAGGCCTTGCGCCTGTCCGCATCATCCATGATCTGGCTGCGCACCTCGTCGTAACCGATGCGCTTGGCCCACTTGTAGATGCGCTCCAGATAGTGACCTTGCTCGCGATACATCTGGACGAGCGCAACGATGTGCTCCAGAGCCTCGTCCTCGCTCCTTACGAGGCCGAGCTTCTCGGTGCCCTTGATGTCCAGACCGGCCGCCCCGGCAAAGTGGATCTCGAAGCCGGACTCCACGCAGATGACACCGACATCCTTGCAGGTGGCTTCAGCGCAGTTGCGCGGGCATCCCGAGACCGCCATCTTCACCTTGGCCGGCGTCCAGGATCCCCACATGAATTTCTCGATGCGAATGCCAAGGCCCGTCGAATCCTGCGTGCCGAAGCGGCACCAGTCGGAGCCGACACAGGTCTTCACGGTGCGCAGACCCTTTGCATAGGCATGTCCGGACACGAAGCCCGCCTTGCCCAGCTCGGCCCAGACCGCAGGCAGGTCCTGCTTGCGGATGCCCAGCATGTCGATCCTTTGTCCTCCGGTGACCTTCACCGCCGGGATATCGAACCTGTCGACCACATCGGCGATCGCCCGCAATTCGGCGGACGACGTCACCCCGCCCCACATGCGCGGCACCACCGAATAGGTGCCATCCTTCTGGATATTGGCATGCACACGTTCATTGATGAAACGCGACTGGTAGTCGTCGGCGTATTCGTCGGGCCAGTCGCTGACGAGATAGTAATTGAGTGCCGGGCGGCATTTGGCGCAGCCACACGAGGTCTTCCACTCCAGTTCCTGCATGACGGCGGGTATGGTCTTCAGCCTCTTCGCCCTGATAAGCCGGCGAACCTCGTCATGCCCGAGATCCGTACAACCGCACACCGGCGTCACGGCAGCGGGATTGTAGGTGTCGCCGAGCGTGAGGGAGAGAAGCTGTTCCACAAGCCCCGTGCAGGTTCCGCAAGAGGCGGACGCCTTGGTGTGAGCGCGGACATCGTCCAGCGAAGCCAGTCCCTTCCCGGTGATTGCGCCGGTGATCTTGCCCTTGCATACGCCGTTGCAGCCGCAGATTTCCGCATCATCCGGCAAGGCTGCAACGGCCGCCATAGGGTCCAGCTGGCCTCCTCCCTGATAGGCCTGGCCGAAGATCAGCGTTTCACGCATATCGGAAACGTCCGTGCCCCTCCTGAGCATGTCGAAGAACCAGCCGCCATCCGAAGTCTCACCATAGAGCACTGCGCCCATGATGCGGTTGTCCTTCAGAACGAGGCGCTTGTAGACGCCCGCGCTGGCATCGCGCAGGACGATCTCTTCCCGATCATCGGCCTCGGCGAAATCGCCTGCGGAATAGAGGCTGACACCGGTCACCTTGAGCTGGGTGGCTGTCTCCACCGGCCGGAAGGCCGCTTCCTCTCCGACCAGCGTCCTGGCCGCAACCTTCGCCATATCGTAGAGCGGCGCGACAAGGCCGTAGCAGATGCCCTCATGCTCCACGCATTCGCCAATGGCTAGAATGTCCGGATCCGAGGACATCATGCGATCGTCAACGACAATCCCCCGTTCCACATGCAGGCCGGCATCGGTTGCGATGCGCGTTTCCGGGCGGATGCCGACAGCCATGACCACGATATCGGCCGGGTAGATCGTGCCGTCGTCCAGAAGCACCGCCTCCGCCCGCTCATCGCCGAGGATGGCCTTGGTCTGCGCTTCGGTGTGGATCCTGATGCCGCGGTCCTCGAGCTCCTTCTTAAGGAGATATCCTGCGGCGGGATCGAGCTGACGTTCCATGAGGTGCCCCATGAGGTGCAGCACCACCACCTCCATGCCGCGACCGCGCAAGGCGGCGGCGGCTTCCAGGCCAAGAAGGCCGCCGCCAATGACCACTGCCCTGGCGTTCGGCTTTTTCGCCGCTGCAATCATGGCGTTGACGTCGTCGAGGTCGCGGAAGGCCATCACACCGGGCAGGTCCCTGCCCGCCACGGGAATGATGAAGGGCGCGGAGCCGGTAGCGACCACCAGCTTGTCATAGCGCGCTTCTCCGCCGGCGGTCAGGACCACCTTGCGCTTGCGGTCGATCCTGGTGACCGTTTCGCCGAAGCGGCAGGTCACGCGGTTTGCCGCGTACCAGTCCGTATCGTGGGTGACGATCTGCTCGAACGCCTTTTCCCCGGCCAGCACAGGCGAGAGCATGATGCGATTGTAGTTTCCGCGCGGCTCGGCGCCGAAGAGGGTCACGTCGAAGGCATTTGGTTCAGCTTCGAACAGATGCTCGAGCATGCGGCCCGAGGCCATTCCAGCGCCAACCACGACAAGTTTCTCAGTCATGATGTTCTTTCCGGTTTCTCAGGAGGTGCTTTCAGGCCGGCTGCAGGGCGGCCTGGCGTTCCATCCTCCGGATGGCCAAGTGCATCCAGCCGATGGAAAAGGCGACGATGACGAAGAGAGCCATGAAACAGCTTGTCCAGAGGCCGGTGACATCGTTCAGGTAGCCGAACAGCAACGGCAGGATGAAGCCACCGAGACCGCCGATCATGCCCACCATGCCGCCGACCGCGCCCACATTCTCGGGGTAATAGACCGGGATGTGCTTGTAGACGGCGGCCTTGCCGAGGCTCATGAAGAAACCAAGGATGAAGACCAGCGCTATGAAGGCCCACGGGCCGACCGCGAATTGAAAGGTCTTTGGACCTTCGATGCCCTGCACGACGTAATCGGCCGCCGGTATAGACAGGATGAGCGTGCATGCTGCGGAGACCGCGAAGGTCCAGTACATCACCGTGCGCGCGCCGGCCCTGTCGGAGAGAGCGCCGCCATAGGCGCGAAATACCGAGGCGGGCAGCGAATAGGCAGCGCCGATGAGGCCGGCGGTCTTGATATCAAAGCCATAGACTCCGATCACGTAGCGCGGCAGCCAGAGGGCGAGCGCCACGAATGCACCGAAGACAAAGAAGTAGTATAGCGAGAAGCGCCAGACCTGAACGTTCTTCAGCGGCTCGAATTCGGAGGCGAAGCTGCGGCGCTTGATCTGCCCCGAGCGTTGAGCCCGGGTCACCGGATCGTCGCTCGTGGTGAACCAGAACACCAGCGCCATGACCACGAGGGCCGCTGCCCACAACTGCGCGACGGTCTCCCAGCCCCAGGCCACCATCACGATTGGCGCGACGAATTTCGTCAGCGCCGCGCCGACATTTCCGACGCCGAAGATGCCAAGCGCCGTACCCTGCTTTTCAGCCGGGAAAAAACGCGAGACATATGCCACGCCGACGGCGAAGGAGCCGCCCGCCACGCCCACGCCCAGCGCTGCAAGCAGAACCATCGTATAGGTGTGCGCGAACGACAGGAGGACGGTCGCGGCCGCCGCCGTCAGCATGGTTGCCATGTAAACGAGGCGACCGCCGTAGCGATCCGTCCAGATCCCGAGGATCATGCGGACGAGCGATCCGGTCAGGATCGGCGTACCGACGAGCAGGCCGAACTGGGTTTCGCTCAGTCCCAGTTCCTCCTTGAGGCGGATGCCGATGATGGAAAAGATCGTCCACACGGCAAAGCAGACCGTGAAAGCTATGGTGGACATGGTGAGCGCGCGGCGCGGTGTCGTCTCTTGCGTCGGCGTGGCTGGCTGCAATGCGGTCATCGGCTTTTCCAATCCAACTGCTTGAGCCTCATGAGAGGCATGGCTTTCGATAGAGAAGACACAAAAGAAAAAGGCTGCCCGACTGTCCGTCACGCCCCGCTAAGCGGGTGCGAACCGACCGTCTGGCAGCCTTGCCTCAAGCGCCCGTCGTTGGACGCATTCTTATCTTTGGTGTCCCCTCTGGACCCGCTTACCGCAATGCATCATCCATGCCAGTTTCACTAAAAACGATCTTTTCTCTTTATTTCTAGATAGTTATGAAAAATCAGAAAGAGAGCACCCCTTCGCACGTGCAGCAGAATCCTGTCTAATTCAGCGTCGCGATGCACTCAAATTAGGCAAACAAGGAATGTGCCTAAATTATAATCCATCCTCTGAGAGGCTATCGAAAGGCAGGTCGCTGGCTGGCGATATAGGCGTCGAGACGCGTGGGATCGAAGACGGCGCCATCGAAAAAGCCATCCGGGCCAAGAACAAGCTGTCCGGCCGAAACGCCGACGGGAGTGGGCGCGGTCAGCGCCCCTTCCACCTTCATGCTGGCGGAGGGCAGCGGCACGCCGAGCGGCCTGAGCGCGGCACGGTAGATGTCGGGTCGGAACGACCGCCGCGCCGTCTCAGCGTTTTCAGCGCTGTGCGGCACCTGCCCCCAGCGCACCATCTGAGAGTAGAACCAGAGCGCGTGGCTCTGCCAGGGGAAGATCGCCGCCTTCTGCGCGGGCACGAAAAAATCGGGAAACCGCCGCGTCCCGCCACCGGTTTCCAGCTCTCCATCGAGCGCCCCGCGCAGCAGCGCGGCGGGCTGGTTGAGATAGGCCGGGGCCGACAGGAGATCGGCGAGCTCTTCATGGTTGTCGGCTGCGCCGCACCAGATGGACGCGCGGTGCAACGCCCGCAGAAGCCGCGCGAGCACCGAACCATGCTCCCGCGCCCAGTCCTGGCGCACACCCAGAACCTTTTCGGGGCTCGACCGCCAGATCGCCGCCTTCGTCGTGGCGATGTGCCCAAGGCCGGCGGACACAGCCACGCTGTTCCACGGCTCCCCCACACAGAAGCCGTCGATGCGGCCGGCAGCCATCGCATCCGCCGTCAAAGGAGGCGGAACGATGAGGAGCTCCATATCCCGCTCGGGATCGATGCCGCAGGCAGCAAGCCAGTAGCGAAGTTCGAAATTGTGCCCTGAATGGGGATGGACCACACCGAAGCGAAGCGTGTCTTCGCCTTTTCTGCGCCGGCGTTCGATCACCGCGCGCAGGGCAGCACCGGCCGCTGCCGGATCGTCGGGCCCTGTCGCCCCTTCCCCGGCCATCGCCGCCCACAGCTTTGCGCTGACGGTGACCGCATTGCCGCCGAGGCCGAGCGACATCGGCGCGAGCAGATCGAGCCGCATGGGCGTCAGGCCGAGATTGGCGGCGATGGGCATCGGCGCCAGCATATGCGCCATCTCGAAATGCCCGACGGCTATACGGTCGCGGATGTTCGCCCAGGACGTCTCGCGCACCAGCGTCAGTGCAATGCCCTCTTCCTCCGTAAATCCCTTCTCGCGCGCGGCAACGAGAATGGCGCTGTCGAGGAGCGGGAGGAAGCCGGCTGTTATGGAATCGCGGGCGCTCACGTCCTATCCTCCTCCAAGCAGTTCGGATGCGGTGATCAGGCTCTGCGCGATCTCCGAAATCTTGCGGTTCTGGTCCATCGCCGCGCGGCGCAGACGCTGGTAGGCCTCGTCCTCCGAAAGCCCCTTGGAGCGCATGAGGATTCCCTTGGCCTTTTCGACGATCTTGCGGGATTCGAGCTCGTTGCGGGCATCCTCCAGCTCGCGCTCCATGCGCGAGAACGCGTTGAACCGGCTGATTGCCATATCGAGGATCGGCTTCACCCTTTCCTGCCTCAGCCCGTCGACCACATAGGCCGACACGCCGGCATCGACCGCCGCCTCGATGGCGGCCTGGTCGGACCGGTCGACGAACATCGCAATCGGCCGCTTCACGGCGCGCGAGAGGTTGAACATGTTTTCGAGCATGTCGCGATTGGGATTTTCCAGGTCGATGACGATGACGTCCGGCTGCACTTCACTGACCCGGCGGGCGATGGCGTGGACATCATGAACCAGGGTCACCTGCTCATGACCGGCCTCACGCAGTCCCGCCTCAATGATCGAGGCGCGGATCGTGTTCTCGTCAATGACCAGGATCGATAGCTGCTTGGCCGTCATGCTGCATTTTTCGCGTATGCGTTCGAATTGTGCAATGCAAGATACGAGGGAAATCACGACCCGCCTTCGGGCCCCGACCTGCCAGGCCGTCGGCAGATCGATGGCGGGGGCAGGAGGGACAGTAGGAATTTCAGAGCAGGACTAATCCTTAAGGCCACCCACCGGTGCGCTCGTAGAGCGCTTCGGATCTCCTCCGCCAGGTTGCGTCACATCGAAGTCGAACCGGTCGGGAAGAAGGAGTCCCTGTTGCAGATGGTGCGACACCGCACGAACTGAAACGCCGTCGCGAAAGAGCCATGCGTCGCCCGTCTCCCGCTGCCAGCGTTCCATGCGCGTGCGCAGGTCGGAGAGGCGTTCCATGTGATCGGGATCGTTTGCGAGATTGTGAACCTCGTCGGGATCGGCCTCCAGATCGTAAAGCTCTTCCGCTGGGCGACGAATATAGTTCTCCAGTGAACGCTGCCCGATCATAACCGGTGACCGGTTTCGCATGCCTTCCCAGGACAGCGATCCATACAGATCGCCCGAAAAGGGAAAGTCCAGTTTCCAGGCGACATTGCGGTGATATTTGTAGCGGGGGGTGCGCAGGAAGCGCGTCGGCCAGTAATTGGTGATCTCATGGAATGTGTGCGAACCGAACACGATCTGCCAGTCCGGCAGGAGCGCTGTTTCTTCGAGAATGGGCAGCACCGAGCGGCCACGGCGCGCACCCTCCCCACCCTGCCAGCCCGCCCAGTCCAGAAAGGTCGGCAGCACATCGGCGAAGGACACAAGGTTTGGATTGGCCACCCCGCCCAGGCGACCTGGAACGCGCATGATCAGCGGCAGATGAACGCCCGCGTCGTATAAGGTCGTTTTGGAATTCAGAAACGGGGCACCATTGTCGCTCAGAAAACAAACGAGCGTGTCATCGGCGAGACCCGCCGCCTGGAGGGCGGCAAGCACGCGTCCCACCCCCTGATCGAGCCTGTGCACCGAGCTGTAATAGGCCGATAATTCCCGGCGAACCTCTTCGATATCCGGCAGGAAAGGTGGCACTGTGACCTTCTCCGGCGCGTATTGCCGCCGCTCGACGTCCGGATCGAGTTCCTCCTCATTGCCAAAACCGCCGCGGGTCATGTCGCGGTGCGGGTCAACAAACCCAATTGTCAGGAAAAAGGGCCGGTCCTCGCGCTTGGCCCGCTGGAAAAACGCCTCTGACTGGCGGGCCACCCATCCGATGTTTCGGGTCGCGCTCTCTTCGCGCACCGCCCAGGGATAGACGGACGGCGGCCCCACATGAACTTTGCCGATAATGCCTGTCAGATGACCGAGCCGGTTGAAGAGAGCCGGTGCCGTTTCGACATGATCGAAGGTCATGAAGTGATGATTGTCATGATGCAGGCCGTATTGACCGTTCTCATGGGTGTGAAGGCCCGTATAGATCACTGAACGGCTGGCGCTGCAGGACGCCGTCGAGGTGAACGCCATGTCAAAGCGTGTTCCGGCGGCTGCCAGCGCATCGATGTACGGCGTAGTGACCGCCTTCTCGCCATAGCAGCCGAGCATGCGACCGAGGTCGTCGGCGATGAGGAGCAGAACATTCCGCGCCATGGTTATGCCGCAGGCGCCAGAGGAGAAGAAGAGCGGGGAAACTCCGAAATGACCCGGCCGGCCACATCAATGCCGCAGGCAAGCGCTGAGCGAATGGAAGCGCCACCCGCGACGGCATGCAGATAACCGGCGTTGAATGCGTCCCCTGCTCCGACCGTATCGAAGACGGAAAGGTCACGCGCGCCACATTCCATGACCGCCCCATCGCACAGACAAAGGGCGCCTTCCGCCCCACGCTTGACGATGAGTCGGGTTGCTGGTCGCAACCGCGCTGTGAACCAGGGCAATGCCTGCGCCAGCGTATCCGCGGCGGCGAGGCCGATGGTTTCTTTCTCATTGAGAAGGATATGATCGGAATGTTGGAGCCATTCCTTGGCATGGTTGCGCGCCTCTGGGGTCCAACCCTCCCCGGGCCAGCCGGGATCGATCGCGGTTTCTGCCCCCCGGCCCTTTAGAGATCGAAGCAATGCGTCGTGGTCAGGCAACAATGCGGGCATGGTGAAAGCACCACTGACCAGCGCCAGAGCGGTTGATACATCCACATTCTCCGTCACCTGCTTAAAAAACGGCAGGTCGAGGTGGTCCAGATGGCCGTTTGTGGAAAAGAAGGTGCGTTCGGCACCGGCATGCAAGATGCCCACGGAAATGCTGGTGCGGACCGGCAATGCCCTCACCCGGTCCAGCGGACCGTCAAACTGCTGTGCGATCATCTGACCTGCAGGATCACTGCCGACCGCGGAGAGAAACCCGCACGGGTGTTGCAGCCGCTTCAGGGCCAGTGCGGTGTTGGCCGCCGACCCCCCGGTTCGAAAATCCGACTGCGGCAGAAAGATCTCCGTCCCCGGCTCCGGCCATTCATCGATGCAGCCTGTGACGAGATCGAGATTTGCGTTGCCGATGACAAATATCGTACGCGCGCTCATTCCAGTTCCCCTTGCACCAATTGCCGGTCGATTGGCTTGCCGTCTTTGTTGAAGAGATGGATGCTGCCTGCCCGCGGCGTGAGAAAGACCGTGTCGCCAGCCTGAAAGCCGTGATTGCCGACCGCTCTGGCGTTGATCATGCCCGACTTTTCAGTGGCGACGTGGATGAAGGTGTCGCTGCCGAGCTTCTCCACCAATACGACAGTCCCCTTCCATCGGCCCTCGGTGTGTGAGACATCCAGATGCTCCGGACGAACGCCAAATGCGTGGGCGCCGGCAGCAATCGGTTCATCTCCTTCTATGAAATTCATTCTCGGCGAGCCTATGAACCCGGCGACGAACCGGCTGGCGGGGTTTTCATAAAGCTCGAGCGGCGTGCCAACCTGCTCAACCCGCCCGGCATTGAGGACAACAATGCGGTCAGCCAGCGTCATCGCCTCGACCTGGTCATGGGTGACGTACACCATCGTCGTGCCGGCGAGACGCTCGTGCAGACGGGCGATTTCGATGCGCGTATCGACCCGCAGAGCCGCGTCGAGATTCGACAATGGTTCGTCGAACAGAAACACTTTCGGCTGACGGGTGATGGCACGGCCGATCGCGACGCGCTGGCGTTGCCCGCCGGATAGCTGCTTGGGCTTGCGGTCAAGATACTGCTCGATCTGAAGCATGCTCGCCGCTTCCCGAACGCGGCGGTCGATCTCCTGTTTGGAAAGCCGTGCCTGCTCCAGACCGAACGCCATGTTGTCGTAAACGTTCATGTGCGGATAGAGCGCATAGGACTGGAAAACCATGGAGATGCCGCGCTTGGCCGGCACCACGGAATTCACACATGTCCCATCGATGAAAAGCTCGCCGCTGGTGATGTCTTCCAGACCGGCAATCAGACGCAAAAGGGTGGATTTGCCGCAGCCGGAGGGGCCAACGAATACGATGAACTCGCCTTTTTCCAGCGACAGATTGATATCGTGCAGAACTTCGACACTGCCGAAGGATTTTTCAACCGATCTGAGTTCGACAGAAGCCATGGTTTACCCCTTGACCGCCCCGGCGGTGAGGCCGGAAACGATCTTTCGCTGAAAAATGAGAACGAGCACCACAAGCGGCAGGGTAACGATGACCGATGCCGCCATGATGTTGCCCCAGGGAATTTCGAATTCGCTGAGGCCGGAAATGAGTGCGATGGCGACCGGGACCGTGCGCTGGGAATCGGTCGACAGGAATGTGAGCGCGAACAAGAACTCGTTCCACGCGTGGATGAAGGCCAGCAGGCCGGTGGTGACCATGGCAGGCCACATGAGCGGCAGGAAAATGCGCCAGATGATCGTGAACGAGGACGCTCCGTCGACGATGGCCGCCTCCTCGATCTCCACCGGCATCTTGCGCATGAAAGTGGTAAGCACCCAGACCGTGAATGGAAGCGTGAAGATCATATAGGAGAAAACGAGCGACCAGAGCGAGTTGAACAGGCCAAGGGCCCGGATCACCTCGAACAGGCCCGAAAGAACCGCGATTTGCGGAAACATGGAAACCGAGAGGATCGTCAAAAGCAGCAGCCCGCGACCGCGGAAGCGGATACGGCTCAACGCAAAAGCGGCAGTGACGGCCAGAAAGAGGGAAATGAACACCACGACCGTCGCGACGAAAACGGAGTTCAGTATCTGCTTTCCGAAGACGCCGTCTGAGATCATGCTCCAGTAGTTCGCCAGAGAAGCTGCCTCTGGCAGATAGTTGACCTCAAAAATCGATTGTCCCGATTCCAGCGAAGTGAGGATCGCGTAGTAGAAAGGAAAAACCGCCTGCAGGACGATCACGCCCACCAGCCCATAGAATGCGGCTGTCTTTATCCATCCGGACCAGGTCATCGCTCGTCAGCCTCCACATTCATGCGCGTCGCCCAGATGAAGCTGATGGTCAGAAGGGCAATGATGAGAAAAAGCAGCGTCGAAGCGGCCGACCCGTAAGCGAACTTGTCAAAGTCGAACAGATTGTCGCGCGCAAAGACCGACATGGTGCGCGTGCGCTCATTGTTTGGCGTCAGCACATAGATGATGTCGAAGACGCGCAATGCGTCGAGGGCGCGGAAAACGATGGCGACCAGGACGGCGGGCATGATGAGCGGCCAGGTAACGCGGAGGAACAGCCTTACAGGACCGACGCCATCCAGGCGCGCGGCCTCATAGATGTCGCCAGGCACCATCTGCAACCCGGCCAGAATGAGCAACGCCATGAAGGGCGTGGTCTTCCACACATCCACGATGAGAACGGCGAGCATGGCCGTGTCAGGCGATGCCGTCCAGGCAATCGGCTCGGCGATGATGTGCAGGCGGAGCAGCATATCGTTGAGGATGCCGAACTGATCATGCATCATCCACGCCCACATTTTCGCCGAAACGATGGTTGGAATTGCCCAGGGGATGAGAACCGCCGCGCGGACGAGGCTTCGTCCGCGAAATTCGCGATTGAGAACCAGTGCGATCACCAGTCCGAAAACGGTTTCGAAGAAAACGGAAATGATGGTGAAGCGCAGTGTATTCCAGACGGCGCGCCACCAGTCGGCATCCACCAGGAGACCGAAATACTCACCTTCCCCGTCACCATAGTCCAGATACTCGAGATAGTTGCGGAACCCGACCCATTGCGCCTGCCCGATAAGGTCGATCGATGCATCGGTGAAACCGAAATAGATGGTGCGGATGAGCGGATAGGCCGCAACGGACGCCAGTACGAGCAGCATCGGCGTGAGAAACAACCAGGCCGAAAGAATCCGTTGCCTGGAAAGCGTTGATATGCCGGCATTGCTCGCCACGTGTTCCGATCCTCCATTTCGGAAACCGCGCTACGCCTGCCCAAGCGGGATGACGCAGCGCGGATTGCTTCTTACCAGGCGGAACCGCGCAGGCGGTTGAGCCGGGCTTCAAGCTTGCGCAGGTTCTGCTCAGCCGATCCGTCGCCGGACAACGTGTTGTGAACCGCCGTCCAGAACTCCGAAGACACTTCGTTGTATTTGCGCTTGGTTGCAGCAGACGGGCGCGGCAGAGCGTTGTCGACGACCGGTTTCCACAGCGGGATGAACTCCTGTGCTTCGCCCACTTCTGTATCGGCATAGACCGCGTTAAGCGTTGGCGGTCGCGAGGTGATGATCGCACGCTCTTTCTGATTGTCGTAATTGTTCAGAAAGCGCACCAGTTCGATGGCTTCTTCGGGGTATTTTGAATATTTGGAGACCCCCAAATGCCAGCCACCCAGGGTGGCAGCCGACTTCTCACCTTCTGCGCCGACCGGCAGCGTGGTTACCGCGAACTTGTCCTTGACGGGTGAGTCATCGCCGGCAGCCAGCGCATAAGCATAGTTCCAGTTGCGCATGAACACGGCATTGCCGGACTGGAACAGGCCACGGGCATCTTCTTCCTTGTAATTCAGCACGCCCTCAGGCGCGATGCTGCCGATCCACGATTTGGCAAGCTCAAGTGCTTGGACCGCTTTGGGGTTGTTGATCCCGACGGAACCATCCGTTTCGACAATCCGGCCCCCGCCAAAGCTGGCGATCCACTCTTGCGCGTTGCAGGTGAGCCCCTCATAGGCGGCACCCTGAAACACGAAACCCCAGATGTCGGAATTCCCGGCCTCGCGCTCGGCATTCATGATGCGCTTGGCGGTGTCTGTCATTTGCTGCCAGGTCTCCGGCACGGGCTCGTTGTATTTCTCCAAAAGATCCTTGCGGTAGTAAAGCGCCGGTGCGCCCAGGAACATGGGCAGTGCAACCAGCTTGTCGTCGACGGTCTGCGATTCCACCGCGGCAGGGACGAAATCCCCGATAATGTCCTTGGTGTGCTCTTTCAGGTCGATGAAATGTTCCGCAATCTGCGGCGCACCGATGACGTCAATGCGGTAAACGTCGATGTCGCTCGACTGAGCGGCAAGCCATAGCTTGTATTGGCCAAACTGATCGGTGGTGGATTCGGGCATCGAGACGATATTGACCGTGTGGCCAGTCTGCTCCTCGAACCGGTCGAGTTCCGCGCGCAAAACCTCATTGTCCTTGCCGATGGCACCGTGGACGATGTTGAGTTCTGCGGCACTGGCCGAATACATCAGCAGCGAACTGCCTATGATGGCCGTCGCCAATGTCTTCAATGACTTCATGGTATCTCTCCCTTGATTTGTTCCCACCTGTCTTCTTGCTTTCCGGCTGGTGTGCACCGGTCGGACGAAACGCCTCCTCATGCACTGCCGCGCATTCGGCAAAACACGGGCGACGCCCAGGCCATCTGCCCGTTGGCCTGACGCAATCGCACATAGACATTTTCGCCATCCGTGAATTCTCCAAGCTCCACCGTGCCACCCCATTGCCATTCATGAGGCCGCGGTAGGGCGTGAAAGCGATAGGCCGGGCTGTCGATGGCGCCGAGGTTGCCGCTGAGCGCACCCTCAAGAAGGCGCTCGACACGAACCGCGATATCCTGTCCCGCCAACCGGGCGCGGATATTTGCATCGGGTGCGGAGCGAATATGCAGGGCGACCCCTTGCGTGGCCGGCGTAACGTTGTTGGGATTCGCCTCGGCAGTAACCTCAAAGCGAACAACACCCCCTTCTAACGAAATATGCGGCAGGGGGTGCGCGGCGTCTTCACCTTCCAGAGGCGAAACGATCTCCTGTCCGCGAAAACGGGGCTCCACCCTGAGAATATCACCGCCCTCGAGCGCTACTTCGCCTAGCCAGCGATGCGATGTCCCGCGCGCGCCCCAGCCCAATTCGAGATGCAGAATGGTTTCCATGACGCCATCGCGCTCGGGCACGATCGGCGCTGGCGCAAGCGACGGTGTAATGCGCTGCCAGAGCCTTCCATTGCGGACGATATCTATGCTATCCACCGCGCCGCCGCCAACCGCTTCGATGGCAAGTTGCGCATCGTCCTGAGGGGCCGCGATACCGCCCTGGATGGTATTGCCGACGGCCGTGAGCAAATGGATGCTGTCTCCGGTCAGGGCATTGGTCTGGCGTGCCCGCATACCCGCCCAGATCGCCTCACGGTCGCGGCCCTGCGCATAGAGCCCCATGCGGCCATGGCCATAGGACCCGGGGAAGCCGCTGTGGTGATCGGTGTTGCCGACAATGCCGAAGACATGCCCGGCGGCAAGCCCGGCTTCCATTGTCGAGTGCCCGTCGACCGGTCCCATCGAATGGAGATAGCCACGGGATGTTTCGGACGTCTCGGCGCAGCCATGCATCGAGTACATTTCCACAAATGGGGAAAGCGACGGTTCGAATGCGTTCCAGTCGATGCCGCGCGCACCCCGCCGGTAGCCGATGTGATGCGGGAACGCCAGCGCACGAGCGGCCTTTGCCCGTTGGAGGGTTTCACGAAGCTCCGCCGGGCTGTCGGCAAGCTGGAGATCGGCGACGTCCAGATCCGCATAAACGATGGTCTGATCGCCATAGGCGCAGGAGTGTATCTCGTAACCGGGAAAAACGCTGAAGACCCCGTTTTCCTCAAACCGTTTCAGGGTGGCGAAGTGATCCGGCCATACTTCGCGCAGTCGGGCGAACCCCTTAACGTGAAAATCGACGATATGCGCAACTTCCGGCACATCAACCGGCATATCGGGCCAGGCGGCGTGTCCCGTAACGGACACGAAATCGAGTTGAAGCCGGGCACGCGCCAGTGCATCTTCGAGGCGCCCGTGCCCATACGACATCGCACAGTGATTGTGGATGTCGCCGTAAAGCGGCACGACACCGAGCGAGACGGCCAGCGGCATCATATGGTCGGGCAGGTTCTTCACCGGACAGCCTCAAGGGTTTGCGGATTGATGGGCTGTCCGTTCTCGCGGAGCGATTTCTGCGCGGCCAGAACCATGCGCAGAGACGCCACGCCCTCGGCGACGCCGACCGGAGGCTTTTCGCCACCGTAGAAATGACGAAGTGTGCGGACAAGTTGAAGATCGGCGCCGAAATGCGTCGATCCGCGATCCGGGTCCTGAAAGCAGATCGTTTCGCGCCGATGACCATGATCGGCCACCAGGTCGATTTCGCCGGAGTGCCGCTCCATGCGCAAACGCCCGGTGGAGCCGACGATTTCAAGGGTTTCCTGGTCCTCCGCCCAGGGACCGAAGATTGCGAAGAACAGGCACGCGCTCATTCCATTTGCGTAGCGCACGCTGACCACTGCGTGATCGTCGATGTCGGACCCGGGCAGATAGACGCAATTGTCATTGCGATGTTCGATATTGCGAGCGCGGGACCAACTGGGGTTTGCCACCCGCCCGACACCCTCGAAACGATCCACCAGCGTCTCATGCCGGCGATAGGGGCATGTGCGGTCGCACTCGCTGCACCGTGCCGGCGCATCCGGATCGGGCGTGAATATGGAACTGCGACCGCCCACGGCGGAAACGGAAACCGCCGGTGCGTCCGCAATCCAGTTCAGCACATCGAAGTGATGAGAGCCCTTGTCGTTGAGCGCACCGCCAGAGCGCGCATTGTCGCGATGCCAGAGCTGCAGATATCGCGTATAAGGTATCACCGAGCGCAGAAGAACCATCTGCGGATCGCCGATTGCGCCGGTATGCGCAAGACGGGCAGCTTCAATCCACGGTCGCTCATAACGGCGGGTGAAGCCCATCATGATCGAAGAACCGGCGCGCTCTTCCGCCTCGTGGATGGCGCGCGCGTCGTCCAGCGTCACGGAAATGGGCTTGTCGAGATAGACACGCTTGCCGGCCGCGATCGCCGCCTCCACCGGTCGGCGATGCGCATCGGTGTGCGTGGTCACCAGAACGAGGTTCACGGCCCCGGTGCCAACGGCCTCATCCAGATCATCGAAGACCCGGACCCGATGGTCGATGCCGCAGCTCGCATAGATCGCATCGAGATGCTCGGCGGCGAACCGCGCGCGATCAGGCAGCGCGTCATGGACACCCACGATCCGGAAGCCCGTCTCTGCAGCGATTTCCGCCATGCGCGTTCCGACGAAGTAAACGCCGCGCTCGCCCGCTCCGATTATCGACACCCCTACCGTGCTGTGCGGGCTCCCCACATCCATGCTTTCTCTCGCTCCTCCAGATTGCGAGAGGAATTTATTTGAGTACAATAATCAGTACAATATATCTTGTACTCAGAAATCAATTGGAATGATGCTGCCATGCGGCTTGTAGCTGATTTCGAGATAGTGGGTTTCCGGCTCCCGGTCTCGAAACGCGACACGGTCGGCGAGCAGGGTCTCGAACAGGTCGAACTTCTCGGCATTGGCGTTGCCGACGACGTCGAAGCGATTGAGGTGCTCTGAGGCGAAGTCGGTACTTCCCAACATGACGACGCTAAGATTGTCGCGCACGGGCGCCCCCAGCTCATGAATTGCCCGCTCGAGCATGAACCCTTCCGTGACACCCCAGACGATCAGCGCCGTGAAAGGCAGACTGCCATCCTCCTGGCACTGCTGGGCAAGGGCATTCTGGATGTCGGCGACGCTGTATCCGCCGGGCAGCTTGTCGATTTCGATCAGCCATTGTGATCGAGGTGACGGCAAGGATCTGCACAGAAGCAGGTATTCGCGCCGGGCCATGGCAATCTGCCGCGCCTGGTGGGCTGAAGTGAGAAAGGCGATGCGCTCGTGCCCATTGTCACGCAGCACATGAAACGCCACCGAAAGCGCCTCGCGCCAATTCGTCCCGACGGCGTCCGCGTCGATGCCCGTTGCCGAGACACCGTCGATGACAATGCTTCTCACATGCTTGCGAAGTGCGGCGAGAAACTCGATCGAGAGCACCTCGAAATGCACCTGCAGAAGACAGGTCTTGAAGTTTCCGATCTTGCCAAGGACCGAGAGGGCCTGCTCCTCGGTCGAGTAGCCGATCTGCAGAACGCTGATATTTCGCTGCTTCAGCCGCTGCTCGACCTCCTGCAATACATTGCGGGCGATCCGGCTGTCCGAGACACGGTAAAGGACGAGCAGATCCCCTTCCCATGTCTCCCGATCGTCCTCGGATTGGGGGTCGCAGACAATGATGCCGGCACCGGGGCGTGCTCGGATGCGCCCATTCTCGAGATAAGGCTGCAAGGCGCGCTCGACCGTGCGCTGCGCCGTCGAGAAGCGGCGCATCATCTCACGGACGGTCGGCAGATGATCCCCCGGATCGGACTCGGCGATCCTGATGTCGAGCCATTCGGACAGGGATTTCAGCTTGGAGGCCGTGGGTTTCTGCATTTCTTGAGTATAAACTCAATATAAACTCAAATCAATGTGCAAATGCGTTCAATCCACGTGTTGTCATCCGGCCTCAGCATGCAAACCCGGGAATACGCTCCGCTGCACACAGGTCGCATTACAAGATCTCATACGTCCGGTCCGCACCGGATGGCAAGGAGCCACGGCGCAACCTCAACCAAGCAGCGCGCCCAGGCGTGGCACCGCTGAGGCCCTCCCGCTGAAATAGACGAAATCAAGGACGTTCATCCTCTGCCAGATGGACTGCGGGTTTTCAGCTTCACTGAGAAGACCGCAACATCAAACTCTGGGGTCAAACACCTGGGCCGGCTCACCGGTCCGCGGAAACGCTGACCCTCTCCATCACCTTGTTTTGCCGCCGCATCGGGCGGCACGCGGTCCAGATTTCAGGAAAACATCATCTTCCGGCGATATTCGCCGGGAGAGCAACCGACCTGCTGCTTGAACAGGCGCGAGAAGTGGGCGACGTCGCCGAAACCACGTCTGAAGCAGATCTCAGCAACGGACATCTTCGTTCCCCGCGCACGCAGGTCCGCCTTCACCGCCTCGATACGCAGGTCGCGCACCCATTGGCCGAGTGTGCGCTCGGTATCGCGGAAGAGCTCATGCAGATAACGGACGGAGATGCCGCAGCAGCGCGCAATGAGATCGGGATCGAGCTCTCGCCGGTGAAGGTTGGCGCGGACGAAATGTTCCACGCGGCTCAGATGCGCCGCGCGCACGGACGACCCGCCCGAGGTGAGCGTGCGTTCGTCCGCATGGATCGACAGCGCCAGAAGATCGACCAGTTGCAATCCCACCGCAGCACGGGCTTGCTCGTTCATCGCCTCAAAGCGCTGGGGGATGTGATGAAGCATATCCACGAACAGGCCGGAGATGCCACCACGTGCCGTAAACTGCATGCCGCAGAAGCGGTCGGGCGAGCGGATGCGGCCGCCAAGCGCGGAAGCCTCGACCTTCATCACCCACAGGTCGGCGCACTCGCCATAGCTGAACTCATAGGGCTCATGGCTGCGCTCGATGATGTAGCCGCCCGGCTTGCAATAAACCTCGCGCCCCGACTGGGAGAAAAAGACCTCCGTTTTCATCGGTATGGTGATGAGGAGGTGCTCCTGCTCGTCGCAGGTGAGATGGTGGGGATGGCGGTGATAGGAAAGCGCCTCGGAGCGCAGGCGTGACAACGACACGCCGCCCAGCGACCACTCCTCCAGCCGACCGCCGAACCGGTCCGGCTCCCGGAAGTGCAGGTCGAGAGGGAAATAGGCCTGCGCTATCGCGCTGTGCCAGTGCACACTGCGATTTGCAGGATCAACTCCGCTTGTCGATATCAGCGTCCTCATCCGGCAATCTCCTCATCGCAGGATAGGATAGAAAAAGCCGGCGCACAAACGCGGTGCCGGCCCAGTGCACTGGGCGACAATATATCCCGCACTGACGCGCAAAGACATGCGCGGCTTCCCGTTCCTACTGTTGCCAAGGAACAAAAAACAAACAGGAACGACATGGAGGAGGCTCGTGCCCGCACGGCGGATTCCATGCGTCCGCGAAAGGCATGAGGATGGAACAGATCGTCAAGAAACAGAAGCAGGCATCGGGAAGCGGCGTGGACCCGATCACGCTTTCCGTGGTGCGCGGAATTCTCGAAACCACACAGCGCGAGATGACGCTTTCACTGGAGAAGACGGCGCGCTCCAGCGTCTTCAACCTGGCCCATGACTATTCGACGGCGCTCTTCAACGCGACGCCCGAAATGATCCTGCAGGGGCAGGACATCCCGATCCATCTGGGGTCGCTCATTCCGGCGATGAAGGTCGTGTCGGCCTATTTCGGCGACGACATCCATGAGGGCGACCTGATCCTGCACAACGACCCCGCCTATGGCGGTAGCCACGCCATCGACACATGCATGTACAAGCCCGTCTTCTACCGGGGCGAGCTTGTCTACTGGACGGTCTGCAAAGGGCATTTGACGGATATCGGCGGACCGGTCCCGGCCGGCTACAATCCCGATGCCAAGGAAATCTACGCCGAATGCCTGCGCATTCCACCGGTCAAGATCTGGGACAGGGGCAAGCCGCGCAACGACGTGCTCAACCTGCTTCTGACCAATATGCGCGCGCGCCGCGACCAAGAGGGCGATTTCAACGCGCTGATCGGCGCCTGCCAGGTGGGTGAACGCAATCTCATCCGGATGCTCGACAAATACGGCAAGGAGCAGGTGGACGCATGTATCGAGGAACTTCTGGTGATGGCGGAGCGGCAGATGCGCACGCTGATCCGCTCCGTGCCCGATGGGACTTATGAAGGCACGGCCGTTCTGGAGGATGCCGGGCACGGCTTCGGCGATTTCGACATCACGGCGAAAGTCACCATCAAGGAAGACAATTGCCATATCGAGATTTCGAGCCCGCCGCAGGTGCCCTATTTCATCAATTCCTACGAGGGAAATTCCTATTCGGGCGTCTATCTCGGCCTGATGATGTTCGCCCAGCTTCCGCCGCCCTACAATGAAGGGCTCTATCGCTGCGTAAGCGTGAATATGGGACCGAAGGGCACGCTGTGCAACGCCAAGGAACCGGCGCCGCACATGAACTGCACGACAACGCCCATGGAAACCCTGACCGACGCGGTGCGCCTTGCCTTCGAAAAGGCCATGCCCTCGAAGGTCGCCGCCTCATGGGGGCACGCCAACGGCCTCAACATCGCCGGCTGGGACAGGCGCCACGATGAGGAATATGTGACGATGGTGCTCGCCACCATCATTTCGGGTGCCGGCGCGACGCCGCAACAGGACGGCTGGCACGCCTGCGGGCCCGAATGCTGTTTCGGCGCACTGACCTCGGGCGACGTGGAACTGCTCGAACATTCCTATCCTATCGTCATCCATCGTTATTCGCTGATGACCGACAGCGGCGGTGCGGGGCTTTACCGCGGCGGGTCCGGCACCGCCTGGGAGGTGGAGCCGCTCGACAGCGAGATGACCTTCATCATGTTCGGTGAAGGACGCCGTATTCCGGCACTTGGGGCAGCCGGCGCTGAATCGGAAATGACCGAAACCAAGGTCGGGCGTCTCGAACTCAAGCGCGACGGCAAGGTTGAGACCATCCGAAACAACACGATCGGTGTCATCAAGCCGGGCGAGACCGTGACCAATATGAACCCGGGCGGCGGTGGCTATGGCGATCCCAGAAAACGTCCCGTCGAGAAGGTGATCGCCGACATCAGGCTGGGGCTCGTCTCGCTGGAGGGCGCCAGGCGCGACTACGGTGTCGTTATCGAGGACGAAAAGTCACTGAAGGTCGATCTGGAAGCGACGCGCAAACTGCGCGCGGCCTGATCCCTTCCCCATTTCAAGGACAAGACCATGAACAGCAAATACAGGCTCGGCATCGACGCCGGCGGCACCTTCACCGATTTCGTTCTGGCGGAACAGGCTGGCGGAAGCCGGCTCTACAAGACGCTTTCCACGCCCGCAGACCCGACGCTTGCCATCCGCAACGGGCTGGCGCTGATCGCCGAGGATCTGGATGTGGCGCTGGAGGAGATCATCCCCAATTGCGACCTGTGCATCAACGGCACGACAGTCGGCCTCAACGCGCTGATCCAGCACAAGGGCGCGCGCACCGGGCTGATCTGCACGGCGGGACACGAGGATTCCATCGAGATCCGCAACGGCCACAAGGAAGACGGGTATCGCTATGACGCGGAATATCCGCCGGCGGTTATGCTGGTGCCGCGCAATCTGCGCAAGGGCGTGCGCGAACGCGTCCTGTCGAACGGCACTGTGCGCACGCCCATGGAAGAGGAAGATGTGCGGGCGGCCTGCCGGGCCTTCATCGAAGAAGGGATCGAGACGGTCGCGATCTCCTTCGTCTGGTCGGTGCTCCACCCGGATCATGAAAGGCGGGCAGCGGAGATCGTACGCGAGATGATGCCCGATGCGCTCGTCACCATCGGCTCGGAACTCTATCCGCAGGTACGCGAGTACACCCGCACCTCCACGGCCATCACCAATGCCTATCTGGCGCCGATCCTGAAAAACTACGTCACTGCGGTCGACGCCTATTTCCGTTCGCTCGGCGCCAGGGCGCCGGTGCGCTATTTCCAGTCCAATGGAGGGCTCGCCACGGGCGATGTGGTGGCCGACCGTTCAGTCTATGCCATCAATTCGGGTCCAGCCTCCGCGCCGCGCGCCGGCCTGCATGTGACAGAGCCGTTCGACGAGAAGAACGTCATCACTGTCGACATGGGGGGCACTTCGTTCGACATCACGCTGACCTATGAGGGCGTCACCAACCTCAACAAGAACATCGACTTCCTGCGCTACCGGATCGGGGTTCCGATGATCCAGGTGGAAACGCTGGGAGCCGGCGGCGGCTCCATCGGCTGGATCGACGATATGGGCCTCCTGCAGATGGGGCCGCAGAGTGCCGGTTCCGACCCGGGACCCGCCTGCTACGGGCGGGGCGGGGTAGAGCCGACCACGACGGATGTGAACCTGGTGCTCGGCTATCTCAATCCGGACGGGCTCGTCGGCGGGCGGCTGCCGCTCGACAAAACCAAGGCAGAGAATGCCATCCGCAGCAGGATCGCCGAACCACTCGGGCTCAGCCTGGAGAAGGCCGCCTATGGCATGTTCACCATCGTCAACGCCAACATGGTCAACGGCATCCGCCGCGTCTCCATCGAACGCGGCTACGATCCGCGCGACTTTGTGCTGGTTTGCGCCGGCGGGGCGACCGGTGCCCATATCACGGCCATTGCACGCGAGATGGGTATCGACCGCATCATCGTGCCGAAGCTCGCCTCAGGCCTGTGTGCCTTCGGGCAGATTATCTCCGATGTGAAATACAATCACATGGCCACCTGCCCCGTGCGCCTCGACAATGCGGAGGCCTATGAGCGGGTGAACGCCCTTTTCCGCCAGATCGAACAGGAAGGTCGCGAGCACCTCCACAAGGACGGTTTTTCCGATGACCGCATCCGCATCACGCGCAGCCTCGAAATGCGCTATGTGGGACAGGTGCATGAATGCACGGTGGATGTGGAAACATTCGACATCGACGCGCAGACCGTCGAACGGTTGAAGGACGCCTTCCATCGCCGGCACGAGCAGCTCTACACCTACAGCGAACCGAAGAATACGGTCGAGGTGGTGAACATCGAGAGCACGCTCTACGGCATCGTCGACAAGCCCAGCGACGCCCGCCTTTCCTCAGGCGGCGGAGCGGACGGCGCACTCAAGGGCACCCGCATGGCAATCTTCTCGCGCGAGGGGGAGCATACCCGCACCCCGGTTTATGACGGGCGCAAGCTCGGCGCCGGGGACCGTATCGAGGGGCCGGCCATCATTGAGGAGGTGACGACGACGATCGTGGTGGAACCCGGCTGGACGGCGGAGCTGCACGAAAGCGGCTCCTACGTGATCTCGGCCAAGCGATAGGGCGGAGCAGCGTTTCCGCGAAAGGATGAAGCGATAGGGGGCGCCCGCCCCTCATCCCCCTGCCGGGACCTTCTCCCCGCATGCGGGGAGAAGGAAGCCGTCGCCAATTCCGAGCTTCTAGTTGGTGAGGTGGGTGGAGCGGTGCGCAAACGCCGAGGCCCCCTTCTCCCCGCATGCGGGGAGAAGGTGAGGATGAGGGGCGTTGCTCTCCGGTGCCGTGGGGTGCGAAGGGCGCCGGGCACCTCGGGCAAAAGGTGTGGCTCAGCCCGAATGCCCACCCGCCGCGTTCTCGAATTCGCGGCGGAAGTCCTCGAGCCCCGCACCGCGCCCCAACAGGACCGACGCCAGGATGCGGGCTTTCAGGCCGCTGAGATCGCCGGAGAAGATCACGCCGGCATCGGCCAGGTCCTTGCCGCCGCTGCCGCCGCCATAGATGGGTCGGGTGCGCCCCTCGTGACAACGCGAGGCGATGATGACGGGGATGCCGCTCTCGACGATGGAGGCTATCGCCTCGGCAAAACCGGTCGGCGCATTGCCGCGCCCGAACGCCTCCACGACGATGGCGCGCGCGCCCTGTTCTACGGCAAAATTCAGAAAGGCCGGCGAGGAGCCCATGGCGAGCTTCATCAGTTCCACCTCCGGCACAATGCGTTCTACCTTCGCGTGGAAACGTTGCGCGGGGCGGCGGTAGATGAAGACATTCTCACCATCCACCTCGCCCAGCTTGCCATAGGAACTGGAGCGGAAGGTATCGACCCTGGACGTGTGCGCCTTGGTCACATCGCGGCCGGCATGAATGTCCTGCTCGAAGACGATCATGGCGCCGATCCCGCGCGCCGCAGGAGAGGCTGCAACGCGCACGGCTTCGGCAATGTTGCGCGGCCCATCCGTATCGGGATCGCCCGCATGGCGCTGTGCACCGGTGAAGACCACCGGCTTGTCACTGCCGACGATGAGGTCGGCCATGTAGCAGCTTTCCTCCATCGTATCGGTTCCGTGGGTGACGACAACACCGTCGCAATCGTCCGAAGCCAGCGCCTCGTCGATGTGCTTGGCCAGCGCAAACGCCAGCGGCAGGTCGAACGCAAAACTGCCGACCGAGCAGAAATCGTCGACAGTGATCCCGATACCTTCGAGGGGGTCGTGCAGGCGCGACTTCAGTTCCGCGCCGCTGACATTTGCGACGACCCGGTCGGAGCCTTCCTTGCGGCTGGAGGCGATGGTGCCCCCCGTGGTGATCAGTCTGATGTTGCTCATGTCAGGACGCGTTCCGCAGAAATCCGTTTCGTTCGGTCGGTTCTTTCACCAGCTCGGCCCAGCGACGAACCAGATAATTGTGTTCGTCCATCGTGGTGTTCCAGAGCGCGATATGCGAAGCGCGGTTCCAGTAGGAGCCGCCGGAGCGGGAAGCGCCGGGCAGGATGGCCGTGTTGCCGTCCGGACCGCACAGGGAGCTGCGCGCCTCCTTGCCGTCATACCAGTAATCCCACTCCTCGGGCTTCAGATGCTCGCGAACCCGCTCGGGCACGGGCATATAATAGCCCTGCCGGGCAACCACGGCGCCTGCCCAGCCGGAAATGAACCAGTTGAGATAGGCATACCCCTGGTCGAGCCGGTGACCTTCCAGATGGCGCGCGAGACAAAGGCCGCCGTGCCAGGCGCGATAGCCCTCGACCGGCACCGCCTGGCGGGTGCGCAAATGCCGGCTCTTGAGCTGCACCGCGCTCGGCGACCACATGCTTGCGATCCAGACATCACCCCGCTCCATCATCAAGGTGGCTTCCTGCGTGGTGCGCCAGAAGGAGGTGAAATGTCCCTTGCGCTTCAGCGACAGGGCAAGATCGATGAGTTGATCGATCTCATCGACGCTCATATTGCCCAGGTCCTTGAAGCTCATGCGGTTGGCCGCGCGCGCGGCAAGCGCGATATCGAAAATGCCGATTGCCGGCTCATCGACGATGGCGACATGGCCTTTCCAACGCGGATGCAGAAGCTCGGCCCAGGATCGCACCTCCGAATCGACATCGACGCCGGTAGCCGTCTCGTTCACACCGAAGGAATCGAAATTGTGCACCGTCGGCAGCATGGAGATATGCGGCGACGGGGCGGAAGAGAGCGAATTGTCCTGTTGCACATAAAGCCGCGTGACGGGCGCATCGCCTAAGCCGAGCGGCGCCGACGCATTGATGCAGCCCTTCTTGGTAAGATCGTTGACCTCGCTCCAGAGCTCGATACGCTCGAGATCGATCTTCTGAACCGCGCGCCAGTGCCAGACGATATCGAGGTTGTGGAAGCACTGATCGTAGACGTCGTAGCGCTCAGGCTCGGTCGCGGCAATGCGCTGCGCGGTCACGAAATCATGCTGCTCGAAGATCAGTTCGAACCCGAGGTCGCTCTCGGCACGCTCCTGAAGCTGGCGATAGGGGGTGATCTCCGTGCACAGGACGCGGAGCGGCTGGGGCTTGCGCACATGCACTGAAGGAGCAGCCGGCCTAGTCACGCGCGGCCCCTAACTCGCCCTGCGAAGGGGGAGCGTGCCACCCTGAGCAAGCACCTTTTCCGACAGGCGATTGAATACATGAAACGACTCTTCGATGCGCGCCGGGTCCAGCCCGTCGACGATGAACACGATGCGTGACTGGCGGCGACGATCCGGCCAGGCGGACATATGAACCGGCGGGTGGACCAGACGCTGCACGCCGTGAATCGCAACCGGACGCTCCTCCCCTTCGATATCAAGGATGCCCTTGACGCGGAAGACCCGGTCGCCATGGCGATTGAGCAGCATGGTCAGCCACATGCCGAAGCCGGTCCAGTCGATCCGCTCCTCGATCACCATGGAAAAGGAGCGCACGGAGGAATGGGCGTGGCCATGATTCCCCTCTTCCTCATGATGGTGATGATGAACGGGTGCTGCGGATTCTTCGGAGAGAGAAAGCGCCTCGCTCAGCCATTCCTCGCTGCGTTCGGCTGAAGCATCGACGAGAAAATCGTCGGCACTCGCCTCCTGCGCGATCACCCGGCGCGCGGATGGATTGAGCCGGTTCAGTTTTTCCAGCAATGCGTCGGTATCGGTCGCCTCGCCCATATCGGTTTTGGTGATGACGATCACATCCGCCGCTCCCACCTGCCGCACGGCCTCCAGCCGTTCGTCGATCTGGCGGGAACCGTTCACCGCATCCACCGTGACCACGACATTTGCGATTGCGAAATGACTGCGCAGAACCGGGTGCGACTGGATGGTGGAGAGCGCGGGAAACGGATCGGCCAGTCCCGTCGTCTCAATGACCACGCGGTCGAACCAGGGAATTTCACCCCGGCCGCGCTGGGAATCGAGCTTTTGCAGCGCATCGGCGACTTCGCCGCGCACCGTGCAGCACAGGCAACCCGATTTGAGCAGAACGACATTGTCATCGATGCGGTCAAGCAGATGATGATCGAGGCCCACCTCGCCGAACTCGTTGATCAGCACGGCGGCATTCGCCATGGCTGGATCGGCAAGGAGGCGCTGGAGCAGCGTCGTCTTGCCCGAACCCAGAAAGCCGGTGAGAAAGTTGACGGGTGTCAGATTGGCCGAGCGCGGTTCAGCGGTCATGGCGCTGCCTCGATGCGCTGTTTCAGCCGTTCCAGAAAATCGGGGTCGAGCGGATCGAGCGCGCGCGCAGTCATGGCCTCGACCTCTGGCCACAGATGGGCGAGGCTCTCGAAAACCTGGGTCCGGCCCGTCGGGCTCGACAGCACATAGGACGCGCCTTGCCATTCGGCGATCTTCAGCCGACTGGGCTCAAGCAGCGCATTGGCAAGCCTGATGCGGTTGGCGGCCTCGCGCCGGCGAGCGAGCCGGTCGGTATTGCGCGTATAGATCCCGGGTCGCGCGATGGCGCTGGTCCAGTGATCGTCGCATCCAAGAACGCCGCACAGAGAACACATGGGTTTCCTCCCGGAAGGAACGGGGCGGCGAACCGCCCCGGCCCGCCTATTTTTTACGCGGATTGCGCTTGGCGAAATCATCCGCCATCTCGTCCATCGTCACGAAGCGGACACCCTCATGCGACTTCATGTGCTCGTAGAGGCGTTCCAGCATCAGGAGCACCTGCGGGCGGCCCGAAACATCCGGATGGATGGTGATGGGGAAGACCGCATAGTCCATTTCGCGGTAAACCCAGTCGAACTGATCGCGCCACATCTCCTCCAGATGGCGAGGATTCACGAAGCCGTGGCTGTTCGGCGACTTCTTGATGAACATCATGGGCGGAAGGTCATCGAGATACCAGTTGGCCGGAATCTCGATCAGGTCCGTCTCCGCTCCACGTTCGAGCGGCTTCATCCAGTCCGAGGGCCTGGCGGAATAATCGATCTTCGTCCACTTGTCGCCGACCCGCACATAGTAGGGCGTGAAATCGTTGTGCATCAGCGAGTGGTCGTATTTGATGCCCTTCTTGAGGAGGAGCTCGTTGGTGACGTTCGAGAACTCCCACCAGGGCGCCACGTAGCCGGTCGGGCGCTTGCCCGAGAGGCTGGTGATGAGGTCGATTGCCTTGTCGAGCACCTCTTCTTCCTGCTCCGGTGTCATGGCGATCGGATTTTCATGGCTATAGCCATGGATGCCGATCTCGTGGCCCGCATCGGCCACAGCCTTCATCTGTTCGGGGAAGGTTTCCACGGAGTGGCCGGGGATGAACCAGGTGGTGCGCAGACCCAGGCGGTCGAATAGCTTCAACAGGCGCGGCGAACCGACTTCGCCGGCAAACATTCCGCGCGAAATATCGTCGGGAGAATCCTCGCCGCCGTAGGAACCGAGCCAGCCCGCGACGGCGTCGACATCGATGCCGAAGCCGACCAGAATCTCTTTTGCCATTTTCAAATCTCCCTTGTTGCGGTTTCTGCGGGGCCGGACGACCCCTTCTGTTTCAGCCCCGGGCGACCAGCGTCACGCGGTCGGAGGGACAATCGACGATGACGGCATCGCCTATGGCGAGCCGCATCAGGGCCTCATTGTCGGTACCGGTCTGTACGTCGACACTCTGCCGGCCATCGAGATCGACCTTGAAATGGCCGACACTGCCGACGGCGTGCTTCATGGAGACCGTGCCATACAGCCTGTTTTCGCCCTCTGCGGCAGAAGAATTAGCCGGCTGTATTCGCATCGCCTCGGCGGGGATCGCCACCAGTGCGGCAGCGCCAGGTGCAAGCGATTGCGAACGGCGGCCATGCATGCGGCCGAAGACGGTATCGACAAAGGCTGCATCCCCATCAAACGACAGGTTCGATCCCTCGATGATGGCGTTGGAGCCGATGAAGCGCGCGACGAATTCGGTGGCGGGCGAAGCGTAGACCTTATGCGGCGTGCCGATCTGCTCAACGCGTCCCCTGTTCATGACGACGATGCGGTCCGACAGGCCGAGCGCTTCGGATTGCGCATGCGTGACGAAGACGAATGTGATGCCCAGTTCGCGCTGCAGCAGCTTCAATTCGTTCTGGATAACACGGCGCAGATTTGCATCCAGCGCGCCCAGCGGCTCGTCGAGCAGCAGGATGTCCGGCTCGACCACGAGGCCGCGGGCAAGCGCGATCCGCTGGCGCTGGCCACCCGAGAGCCTGTCGGCCTTGCGGTCGGCGAAGTCGCTGAGGCCGAACATCTCCATGATGCGGTCGACCTTGGCCTTCTTCTCTCCCGAAGAGAGCCCTTTCACATCCAGCCCGAAACCGATGTTCTGGCGCACTGTCATATGCGGGAAGAGCGCATAATTCTGGAAGATCATCGAGGTGGGACGCTTTTCCGGCGGTATGGCCGAAACATTCTTTCCCTTGATGAGGATGTCGCCGTTCGAAATATCCTCGAAGCCGGCGATCATGCGCAGCGTCGTGGACTTGCCGCAGCCCGAAGGGCCAAGAAAGGCGACAAATTCGCCCGGCTGCACCGCCAGATCAAAGTCTGACACGGCAACGGTGCCGTCCGGATAGGTCTTGCCGACGCCTATGAGTTCAAGATCGTTCATGCCTCAGTCCGATGCTCTTGCCGCGGGGGTTTGCCGCGCCGGAACAGCCAGGGGCGTTCCGGCGCGGCGGTTTCACGTCAGGCGTTCAGGAATTCGTCCCAGCGCTGGATCAGGTGGTCGTATTCGTCCGGCCACTGGTGCCAGTAAGCCACGTTGGCCGCACGCTCCTCCAGCGACCCGCCATCGCGCAGATCGCCTTCGTTGATGCCGCGTTCGGGCGCGCCGACCCAGGGCTTGCCCTCGTACCAGAAGGCGTATTTGTCCGGGTCCATCACATTCTTGATGTTGGTGCTCGGCGAATAGTAACCCTGCTCCGTGACCGCGATGGCCGGCGGGCCGGAGAGCCAGAAATTGGCGTAGGCGATCACCGCCTCGCGGTTCTGCGAACCGGCAATGAGCGATGGGCCGATCGTCCAGCCGCGCGTGCCTTCCTTCGGTGTCGCATATTTGGCGGGACGGCCCTGCGCCTTCACCGCCATGACCGCCGGCTGCCAGGCATCGGAGACAACCATTTCGCCCGAGGCCATCAGGTTGACCAGTTCTCCGAAATCGCCCCACAGGGCGCGGAACTGACCCGCCTTCTTCTTTGAAATCAGGAAGGCGGTCGCCTCGTCGATCTCCTCGACCGTCGGGTTGCCCGGATTCTTGGCTTCAAGTTCGCCAAGCGTGTTCATGGCGATGATGGCCTGGCCGATAGCGATCAGCGGATCGACGTTTAGGCCTGAACGGCCGCGCCATTTGTCGTCGAAGAGCGCCGTCCAGCTGTTGGCTTCCTCTTCGCTGACCACGTCCGGATTGTAGCCGATGGAATCGTAGTTATAGACCGCCGGTACCATGTAGAGCTTGGTCTGCTCGTCGTCGGCCCAGATCTGACCGACGATCTGTGCGCGGCGCTCCCACTTGTCGCTCTCCTTGGTGAAGGTATCGCGGATGGAATTCCAGTTCGGGATTTCAGCCGTCGGGATCGGTTCCACATTGTTCGTGGCGATGATGGCCGGCAAACGCTCGGCGATCACTTCCCAGCAGTCGTAGTCGCCGGCGCCCGAGAGGATGCGCGTCTGGCTGTCGGGGAAAGTGGAGGCGGTTCCTGAAACGGACCCAACCCCGCTCTCGGATTTGAACATGTCGAGAATGCGGTCCTGCACGGTAACCGACAGGCCTATCGTGCGGAGCTGCTGGTCGGCCAGCGATTGCGCAAAAGCGGCCTGCGAGCGCAGGAACGGTGAAAGGCCGCCCATCGCCAGAGCCGCGGCGCCAGCGCCTCCCTTTAACATTGTGCGTCTGTTCAGCATCGGGTGTCTTTTCATTTTTCAGTTCCCATTTTTGTTTGCCCAGTATTTTCAGTAACGGCCCACGAGCAGGCCGCCATCCACCGTCAGCACCTGCCCCGTGAGGTAGCGTGCCGCAGGCGAAGCCAGGAAATGGATGACGTCGGCGATGTCTTCCGGTTCGCCCAACCGGCCCATGGGGATGAAGGCAGACGCCTTCTCGGCGCCCTCAGGCCCAAGGGAGTGCTTTTCGGAGAGAAGCTGCGCGGTACGGATATAGCCCGGCGCAACGCCATTGACGCGGATGCCCTGCGCGGCGAGTTCCACCGCAAGACCGCGTACAAGCCCCACCACGCCGGATTTGGCGGCAGAGTAATGCACATGCTCATCCCAGCCATAGGCGACGCCCATGATGGAGGAGAGGCAGACAATCGCCCCCGCGCCCGCCTCGCGCATGGCGGGCACAGCCGGGCGAATGACGCGCAGCATGCCCTTCAGATCGATATCGAAGGTCTGGTCCCACTTCTCGTCGCTCAATTCGCCAAGCGGCACTCGATGGGCAATGCCGGCATTCGCCACGATCACATCGATATGACCATGCTCCTCGTTGAGACGTGCGACCAGCGCATCGGCAGCTTGCGTCGAGCAGACATCGAGCGGTGCGAACTCTGCCGACCAGCCGTCGCCGACAATCTTTTCGGCAAGCACCCTGCCCTCTTTTTCCAGGACATCCGTCACCACCACATGGTCGCCCGCACGGGCAAAAGCCTCGCAGGTGGCACGACCAATGCCGATGCCGCCTCCAGTGACGAGGACAACGCGTTTTCTGGGTTTCGTTGTGGCCATGGCGTGGTGTTCTCCAGTCTTCAAAGCATCACGTCGCCGGAATTCGGACCCAGCGTCTGACCGACGAACAGAGCCCCGTCCGGCGAGGCGAGAAATGCCACGGCACCAGCGACTTCCGCCGGCTCGCCGAAACGCCCGAGCGGCAGTTCGGCGGCCTTGGCCTTTTTCCAGTCGGATGAGAGCGCTTCGACCAGCGGCGTGTTGATGGGGCCGGGCGCGATGGCATTGACGCGTACGCCCCGCGCGCTCACCTCGCGGGCGAGCGACTTCGTCATGGCGATGATCGCGCCCTTGGCGCCCGCATAGTGAACGAGCTCGACCCCGCCGACCTGCCCTAGCTGCGAGGCGACATTGACGATAACGCCCTCCCCGCGCTCGAGCATGGAAGGCAGAACCGCACGCATCATCAGGAAACTGCCACGCACATGAACGGCGAACATGCGCTCGAACTCGGCGAGCGAAATTTCCGTGAACGCCGCCTGATGGCCGTGGCCGGCATTGTTGACGAGCAGATCGACAGGCCCGAAATGAGCCACGACAGCGCCGATCATCTCGTGGACGGCATCCTCACTCGAGACATCCGCGGCGAAGGGAGCCGCCTCGCCGGCTGCGGCGTTGATCGCATCGGCCGTGCGGGCACTTGCCTCGACCGACAGGTCGTTGACCGCGACGCGGTAGCCTTCCCGCGCCAGACGTTCGGCGATGGCCGCTCCGATACCCGACCCCGCGCCGGTGATCAGCGCGACCTTTTTCGGAGCGGTGCTCATTCGGCCTCCTCCTGTCCCTTGAAGGACTGGGCGGAGCGAACCGCTCTAAGCATCAGCAGCGCGTAGATGAGCAGGAGCGTGAAGGAGAAGAGTGTCGTGAGAACGCCGAAGGCGAAGATATTCGGATAGATCTCGACCGAGAAGGTTCCATAAATCGTCAGCGGCAGGGTCAGATCGCGGCCGGAGGTGAAGAGCGTGCGCGAGAACTCATCATAGGAAAGCGTGAAGGAGAACAGCATCGCTGACAGAACGCCCGGGAAGATCATCGGAAACGTGACCCGCCGGAAGGTCTGCACCGGCGACACGCCAAGCGAAAGCGAAGCTTCCTCTACGCTGCGGTCGAAGCGATTGAAGATCGCAAGCATCACCAGGAAGGCAAATGGGAACGTGTAGACAACATGGAGGACGAAGGCCGTGCCCCACCAACTGCGGTCGATGCCCAGCATGTTGGTGAGCAACGCCATGCCGAGGCCGACAAGCACGCCCGGCACAATCATGCCCAGGATCACGAGGTAGAACACAACCCCGGATGCCTTGAAGCGGGCGCGGAAGCCCTGTGCGGTAATGACGCCGAGCACGGTGGAGACGACCGTCGTCATCAGTGCGAGTGTCAGCGACCGCAGAAGGCTGTCGCCGATGGGCAGACGCGAGATGCGCCCGGGCGGCGTCATGCCAAGCAGATGCTGGTACCAATAGGTCGACCATTCGATGATCGGGAACTGCGGGCCGCCTCCCGACCCCTGAAAGGACAGGATCGCCAGAATGATCATCGGCCCGTAGAGGAAGAGGATGAAGACGGCGCAATAGACGCCGAGCACGGGTTTGAGAGCGCGTGCTTCCATGGCTACATCTCCTTCCTGAGGTTGACGACCCGCAAGAGCGCGGTGATCACAACGGCGATGATGACGGTGAGAATGACGCCGGCGACCGACGCGAAGGCCCATTTCAGCGAGCCGACCTGCGACACGATGATGTTGCCTAAGAGATTGACCTTGCGGCCGGACAGCGAGGCGGCGGTAGCGAACTCGCCCAGCACCATGACGGACACGAAGATCGCGCCGACGATCACGCCAGGCAGTGACAGAGGCAGAATGATCTTGAAAAAGATGCGCCCGAAACCGGCGCCCAGATCGCGCGCAGCCTCAATGATGCTCGGCTCGATGCGGCTCAGCATGAAGGTGATCGGCCCCACCATGAAGACGCAGTAAATCTGCGTCATGCCGATGAGCACCGCGAATTCGGAGAAGAGCAGCGAGGTCAGCGGCGTATCTATGATGCCGAGCTTCATGAGGATCATGTTGATAGCGCCCTCGGTGCCCAGCATCGGGCGCCAGGCGATGACGCGGATCAGGAACGAGGTCCAGAAGGGGATGACGCAGATGACGAGAAGCGCCGTCTGAAGCGTCTGGTTGCGCACCATCAGGCCGATGAACAGCGCCACCGGATACCCGATCAGCAGGGTCGACAGGAGCACGATCCCCCAGATGCGCACCGTGGTCCAGGTGGACGCCAGATAGGTGGAACTGGTCAGGAAGCGCACCCAGCTGTCGGTTGTGAGCTTGGGTTCGACCGTGAAGGTGGTCTGCGTCCAGAACGATACGTAGACGACCATGATCATGGGCAGAACCATGAACAGGGCCATCCAGAGAACGCCCGGGCTGATAAGCATCAGCGCCGTGCGGCGTTCCTGGCGGCCACGGCGTTCGGCTGGCGACACGCCGTTGTCCTCGCCCATGGCGGAAGCCGCGCCGCGTATCTGCTCGCCGGCAATTTCCATTATGCGGCCCTCTCGATGAATGGGATGACGTCTTGCGGATTGAAGGAGAGCTCATAGAGTTCATCCTTCGTGAAAGCCTGCGGTGCGGGGCCGCTCAGGTGAGCGACGACCTGAAGCAGGGTGCCGTCCTCCAACCGGAAGAAGGAAAGAACCGACGCACCCGTGAATTCGCTTGCGATAAAGCGCGCGCGGATTGCCGCCTCTCCGGCGGTTTGAGCGGCAGTTGCAGCGGCCGGATGCACGGAAATGCGATCGAAACGCAGCGCCACTTCGATCGGCGCGCCATCGCTTGCGACCTGCTTGCCGGGCAGCGCAAACCGCGCGCCCGCGCCTTCGAAGCCGCCTTTCACCATGCGACCGGAAAGCACGTTGTAGGCGTTCAGGTGACGCGCAACGTCGGCGCTTTTCGGCAGGGCAAAGAGGGAGGATGCCGGCCCGACCTGGGCAATGGAACCTGCGGATAGAACAGCCACGACGTCGCCCATGAGAAGCGCCTCGGTCTCGCTGCCGGTGACGTGCAGAAAAGTCACCTTCAGGCGCGCTCGGATCGCACGCAGCTCATCGCACATGCGTTCGCGCAGATTGGCGTCGAGTGCGCCAAGCGGTTCGTCGAGCAGCACGAAGCGGGGTTCGGTGACGAGCGTGCGCGCCAGCGCCACACGCTGGCGCTGGCCGCCCGAAATCGCCGTGACCTTGCGCGCCTCAAGACCTTCAAGCCCCACCAGCCGGATGGCGTCGGCGACCCGCGCCTTCAGTTCCGACGGATCGGTTACAGGGCCCTCCTCGCGGTAACGCAGACCGAAAGCCACGTTGTCGGCCACGCTCAAATGCGGGAACAGTGCGAAGTTCTGGAAAACGAAACCGATGCCGCGCCGGTGCGGCGCAACGCCATCGAGGCGATGGCCGTCATAGATGACCTTTCCACCATCCGGCTCCTCAAAGCCCGCGATCACGCGCAGCAGAGTGGTTTTGCCGCTGCCGCTCGCACCAAGCAGCGAGACATAGGAATCATCGGGGACGTTGACGCTCAGACGGTCGAGAGCGGTGACGTCTCCGTAGCGCTTGGTGATAGAACTCAGCGAAAGCACGCTTCCCTCCAGACTAAGGATGTGTCATCATCAAAAAATGATTATGTATACAAGCACATTTTTTCTCAAGCGCGCAAGCGGGCTCAAGAAATTTCTTTTCGAGCGGCGTTGCCGCGCGACTGCACGTCTTTGTTTTCCGGGGTTTTCAGCCCAAGCATGCACATTGTGCCACGCTTCATACGGGCATCCTCCAGGCCTTTTCGGCGTTTTCTCTATGTTCCCGACATCAAGACTAGGGAGGAAAAGGGGCGCCTGTCTTTGTGCGACAGTGCGCAAATTGTTGTCACCCAGCGCATTGCGGTACAGCGCGCAACCCCGTGAAACTGCGCGCTTTCGTCCCGTCACATCCGAAAATGCGCCACGCGACCGCACAAAAATTGATCTTTGTATGCTCGAATTGTTTTCAGCCTGTTTTTTTACGATTGAAGCGCGGGACAAGACGCGCCACAACCGGGGCAGCCCCCAATGAGCCAGACCGACATGATCCCTGCCCCCGCCAACAGCCGAACACCGCTCTATCTTTCCGCGGCCGAAACCATACGCGCCAACATCAGGTCGGGCGTCCTGGAGCCCGGACTTGTGCTTCTGGAAGGCCCGATTGCGGAGGTTTTGAAAATTTCGCGCAGCTCGGTGAAGCGGGCCCTGGCGCTTCTGGAAGAAGAAGGCGCAGTCAGCCGCTTCGATGGACGGGGCTATCTGGTCGGGGCATGCGATACGGATGCCGCACCGATACGCAAGGACATCAAGACACTCGATCTTTCGGTAGAAGAAGCTCACGACGAATCCCTCAACAGGCCAAACTGGAAGCGCATTTACGATCAGGTGGAGAGCGATGTTTCCTCCTGTCTGGTCTTCGGACAGTACCGGATCGTCGAAAACGACCTGGCGGCATATTTCGATGTCAGCCGCACAGTGATCCGCGACGTTCTAGGGCGCTTGCAAGAGCGCGGTCTCGTCACCAAAAGCTCGACTTCGCGATGGCTTGTCGGGCCGCTGACGGCGCAATCCATCAAGGACAAGTTCGAGCTTCGCATCATTCTGGAAGTCGCGGCGCTGCGCTCGGCAGCCCAGTTTATCGACAAGATCGCGCTCGAGAACCTGTGCCGGCAGATGGAGGAAACCGAGCGTGCAGGTGGTCTCATCAAAGCCGACAAGTGGTTCAGGCTCGTCAATGCCTTTATCGATCTGGCCATTCTTTCCACTCCCAATCGCGATCTGCGTCGGCTGATCGCCAACAATCGCAAGACACTGCAGGCCTCGCAGAAAGCGCTCTTCAGTCTCGGACTTGCGGGCGATGCCCTGTCGATCCGCGAAATCCGGATGATCGGCGAACTGCTCATCGTCGGAGCGACGCAGAGCGCGGCCGAGCTTCTCGAGAATCACCTCTCCAAGTCGCGCGACCGCACGATCGCGCAATTGAAGATCGTCGCCGTCCTGCCCCAGCCGGGACATCTTGCGCCCTATCTCATCGCTGTCTGAGGCGCGGCTCGCGACCCGCGCCAAGTCCTGCCAGGCACTGCTGAGCCTGAGGCTCCTTCCGGAAGCCGATGCGCTTGCAGCCCACCGGCCCCTGACTGCCTATTGCAAGGCCTTCCTCAAACGGTCGAGCATTGCGGCACATGCGTGCCGGGCCTCAAGCGCCTGTTCCATCGTGACCCGGCGAAAACGGGCTGGTGTGTTGGGCTGCAGCTGCCCTATAAGGTCCATATCCGCCGAAATCACCGTGCCGATCATGAAATAGCCCCCGCCGGACACCGCATCGCGGTGCAGGATGATCGGCTCCGTACCGCCAGGCACCTGCACCGAACCATAGGGATAGCAGCTATCGACAATGTTCGAGGGGTCGGAGCCGGCGCCGAAGGGCTGTTCGCGCTCATTGAATTCGAGCGGCGTGCCGCCGCGGAAGCGATAGCCCATGCGGTCGGCCTCGGGCGCCACCTTCCATTCCTCGTCGAAGAAGCGGTCAAGCGAAGCCTTCGTGACGCGGTGGTCGTAAAGGCCGGGGAGGATGCGAAGCTCGACCGGAACCGGATTTGCCCGGCGCAGGTCATCGGGAACGCTGCGGCCGGAGACTGCACGGGCTGGAGGACGACCGACCGGCAGCTCATCGTCTCTGGCAATGGCGCGTCCCTTGAAACCGCCCAATGCGCCGATGGGATAGGTCGACCGGCTGCCCAGCGCCACCGGCACGTCGATACCGCCTGCAACGGCGATATAGATGCGGGCGCCGGCGGTCAGGAAGTCGAAGCTCAGAACCTGCCCGGCCTTCACCGGCAGGGCTGTCCAGCCCGGCTGAATCTCACCGTCGATCCTGACGGGCATGTCGGCGCCGGTAACGGCAATCACCGCGTCCTCTGTGAATGCCAGTTGCGGCCCGACAAACACGGCCTCCAGCCCGGCAGCGCTTTCTTCATTGCCGACGAGAAGATTGGCAGCGCGCATGGCATAGCGATCCATCGCCCCCGACACGGGAATGCCCAGATGGAAATAGCCGGGACGGCCGAGATCCTGCACGCTGGTCAGCAGCCCCGGATTGAGAACCTTAATCGCCATTGATCATGCCCTCCAGCCGCGCGTTGTATCCCTTGATGTCCGCGTTGAAGGCCCGCAGGTCGAACTCCACTTCACGGATTTTCGGCTTGAAGGCATTCTTCGCGACAGCTTCGACGGTGCGGTCATATTCGACCCTGTCGATGGGTTTGAACTTCACGATATCGCCCGGCCGGAAGAAGACCATGAAGTCTTCCAGATAATTGGTCTTCTGGTCGGGATCGAAGATCGGCATCGGCGTGATGCCGAACATCTGGTACCCGCCGGCACCGCGCACCGAATAGATGCAGGAAAAACAGCCGCCGTAACCGACAGTGAGTTTTGGGGTATCCGTGCGCGGACGCAGATATTTGGGCACCTGGATCTGCCGCTCGCGCTCGACCATCTGATACATGAACGGCAGCCCGGCCACGAAGCCGACCATGGACACGAACCATGGCGAGCCCGAATGAGCGGCAATGAAGGCCTCCACACTGGAATAGCCATTGATGCGCGCCGCATATTCGAGGTCCGTTCCCTGCGGATCCTGATGGCGCTCGCGGAACCGCATCAGCGTCTCATGGGTCCAGGGGTCCTGGTAGAAGACGGGGATTTCGATGAGCCGCGTCTGCAGCACGGGATCTGCGTTGCCCGCCTCGGCCTCGATGGAGCGGACTTCTTCCAGAAGCGCCTCCGGGGCAACCACATCGGGATCGAATTTCACCTGAAAAGAGGCATTGGCCGGGCAGATTTCGGTCACCCCTTCGATAGCGCGCTCGGCGATGATGCGTGTCATCGAGAGGCTCTTGAAGAAGGCATCGAGCGACATTTCCTCCTCGACCTCGACGAACAGGTGCTCGTCACCGCCGAATGTATAGCGGGGCTTCATCAGGCGTTCTCCGTTTGGCTGGCGGCGGGACTCGAGGAGGTGCTCAGGGAGGCGCTCAAGGGGGCATCGGCAAGCCACCCTTCCAGATATTTCGTGTGGATGGCACCGGCGGCCACATCCGGGTTCGCAGCTATCGCCAGATGCAGGGGAACCGTCGTCCTGATGCCGCCGATGGTGAGCGCCTTCAAGGCCGCCTCCATGCGGGCGATTGCGTCCTTGCGGTCAGCGCCGTGCACGATCATCTTACCGAGCAGGGAATCGTAGAATGGCGGCACCCAGTAGCCGTCATAGAGCATGGTGTCGAAACGAACGCCTTCGCCTTCCGGCTCCACGAGGGCGGTGACCTGCCCCGGCGAGGGCATGAAATTCTGGGTCGGATCCTCCGCGTTGATACGGCATTCGATGGCGTGGCCCGAAATGCGCACCGCCTCCTGCGGGATCGACAGTTTTTCGCCGCCGGCAATGCGGATCATCTCGGCAACGAGATCGATGCCGGTGATCATCTCCGTCACGGGATGCTCGACCTGGATGCGGGTGTTGACCTCGATGAAATAGAAGGTCCCCGAATCCGCGTCATAGAGATATTCCACCGTGCCGGCGCCGCGATAGCCGACAGAACGGGCGAGCGCGACGGCGCTCGCCGTGAGCGCTTCGCGCACTGAGGGTGACAGGCCGAAAGCCGGCGCTTCCTCCCACACTTTCTGGCGGCGGCGCTGGAGCGAACATTCCCGCTCGAAACAGTGGATGACGTTCTGACCGTCGCCCAATATCTGCACCTCGATGTGGCGGGCATTCTCAATCACCTTCTCGATGTAGAGACCGCCATCGCCAAAGGCGGCCTGCGCCTCGGACGCGGCCTGGGGGAACTGTTTTTCGAACTCGTCGAAATCGCGCACGATGCGGATACCCCGGCCGCCGCCGCCCGCCGCGGCCTTGATCATGACCGGAAAGCCGATCTCCCCGACCAGGGCGCGCGCCTCTTCAATGCCGGCGATACGCCCTTCGCTACCGGGAACGGTCGGCACGCCCGCCTCGCGCGCCACCCTGCGTGCGGCCACCTTGTCGCCCAGGAGACGGATTGCCGAGGCGTCGGGGCCAACGAAAATCATGCCTGCTGAAACGACGGCGTCGGCGAAATCCGCATTCTCTGCCAGGAACCCGTAGCCAGGATGAACTGCATCGACGCCGGTTTCACGCGCCGCCTTCATGACGGCTCCGATATCCAGATAGGATTTGGCGGCTGGTGGCGGCCCGATCAGGACCGCCTCATCGGCCATGCGCACGGCCAGAGAGTCCGCATCAGCCGCGCTGTGTGCCTGTACCGTGCGAATGCCGAGCAAGCGGGCCGCACGGATGATGCGCACCGCAATCTCGCCCCGGTTGGCAATGAGGAGGGAGCCTATCGCCATCGCCTCAGACCTCGATCTCGGCAATGACCTGACCGGCCATCACCGCATCGGCATCCTCGAGCAGAAAGCGGACGGACTTTCCACCTTCCATCGCGGAAACCTCATGGAAGCTCTTCATGACTTCGATCAGGCCCACGACGTCACCGACTGTGACATCATCGCCATCGACCTTGAAAGGCGGGCTATCCGGAGAGGGCTTGCGGTAGAAGACCCCGGGCATCGGCGCCCTGATTTCGACCTTGCTCATCGGCATTCCCCTTTCTTTTTCCCGGCGCTATCGGCCGAGCAATTTCGACACCGGGACGACCCTGACACCGTTTTCCTTCAACCGGCGGCGCATCGCCTCGACAATTTCCTTCGAACCCAGCGTATCGGAATGGAAACAGATGGATTCGAACTGGACATCGACTTCCTTGCCGGTAACGGTCGTCACCGTACCGTTCAGGCAGGCCTTGACCACCTTTTCTGCGACGGCTTCAGGATCGAGCCTGCCAACACGGCGGGTGAAAACGATAGCGCCGTCATCGCCATAGTCGCGATCGGCATAGAATTCGCGGATCACCGGCTGGCCGGCGGCTTTCGCGATCTCGTAGGTCGCCGAAACGCCCATGCAGAATATGGCGGTCTCGGGCTGGACGGCGCGCATGTAGCGCACGAAGGCATCGGAGAATTCCGCATTGCTGGCGAGTTCCATGTAAAGCGCGCCGTGCGGCTTCACATGCTGCAGATGCGCGCCATGGCGCTTGGCGAATTCGCGGATCGCGCCGACCTGATAGACGATATCGTTGACCAGTTCGGCGGTGCTGCCATCGATGCGGCGGCGGCCGAACCCCTGCAGATCGCGATAGCCGGGATGCGCACCGACACCGACACCATGCTCGGCAGCCATGCGCACAGTGCGGTCCATGAGGCTTGGGTCGCCGGCATGAAAGCCTGTCGCGATGTTTGCGGAACTGATGAGCTTGATCAGGGCTTCGTCATCGGTCTCACGCAGTTGCCACGCACCGAAGCCTTCGCCCATATCGCAATTGATGTCGATTGCCTCAACGGCCATGCGACGCTCCCCGTTTTCGCCCGCGACCTTTTCGGTTCTCTGCGGACTGATGTTCCACTCGCAGGCAGCCTAGGAAAACAATCGAGAGATTGGAATTTCTATTTTCAGATGCTGTAATATCAAAAAAACAGAAGACATGGATGCGAAGGGACCGGCCATGCCCATAAGCCTACGGCAAATCCGCTACTTTGTGGCAACCGCCGAACTCGGCCAGATATCGCAGGCTGCGGTGGAGCTTTCCATTTCGCAATCGGCCGTCACCACGGCGATCCGCGAGCTGGAGCGCACGGTGAATCTGCAACTTTTCGAGCGTTCGAGCAGTGGCATGGAGCTTACGCCGGCCGGACGGGAATTCCTCTTCCATGCCTATGAAATCCTGCAGAAAGTGCATGAGGCAACGCATCTGACGGTCCCTTCGGGCAATGTGGAGGGAAGGCTCGTGGTCGCCGCGACCTATACGGTGATCGGATATTTTCTGCCCGACCATCTGCAGCGACTGCAACGCGCTTTTCCCGGCCTCGACATTCAGTTGCATGAAGTAAACCGGGAAGCGATCGAGGAAGGTTTGCTCGACGAGCGATACGACATCGCGGTGCTTTTGACCTCGAATGTGCGCGATCCGCAGATCGCCAGCGAGACCATGATGAGCTCAACACGGCGGCTGTGGGTCCCCTCACGCCACCCCTTTCTCAAGAAGGCCAGGGTCGGCCTCGCCGATGTGGCCCGCGAGCCCTACATCATGCTCACCGTAGACGAGGCGGCCAACACGTCGCTGAGCTACTGGAGCACATCCCACTACAGTCCGAACGTCAAGCTACGCACCTCTTCCGTCGAGGCGGTGCGTTCCATGGTTGCAAGCGGACAGGGTGTCGCCATCCTGTCCGACATGGTCTACCGTCCCTGGTCACTGGAAGGACAGAGACTGGAAACCATCGTCCTTCAGGAGCCGATTCCAGCCATGAATGTAGGGTTGGCATGGGCTCGCCATGCCCGCTTCAACAAAGCCATGGAGGCATTCCGCGCCTATTTCCGGCAGGCCTTCCACATTCCGCAAATGCGCACAGACACCTCACCTGCCGCGCACCCACATCCGGCAAAGACGGATGGAGCGGGATAGTAGAGCTGGCTCCGGTTGTTTGGACAGCGCCCCGCGGAATTTAAGTGGATTCCTGCCGGGTTACACTGAGTGCGGGGCTTTGCGATTTTGCTGCGGCG